>DAOVAK010000092.1 GCA_030671095.1 Deltaproteobacteria bacterium
CCGTAATCTCTCTGGAGATTCCAAACAGCCCTATAATGTTGCCCTTTTTATCACGCCAAGGAAGCTTTGTCGTCAAAACCCAGTGTTCTCCTCCACCGATTGATTTACCCCCCTCTTCCTTATTAACTAATGGTATGCCAGTTTCTATTACGTGACTATCGTCACTGGCCGTTTCCTCAGCAATCTCTTCTGTAAAGAGATCCTCATCTTTTTTCCCAATAATGTCTTCCAGACTGCACCCGAACAGATCACAAAAGGAGTTGCTTGCGCGGAAAAATCTCCTGTTTTCGTCCTTAAAGTAAACGTAGTCTGGGATGTTATCTAGCAACGTTTGCATGAGATCTTGTTCATAAGATGCCTCCTTTTCAGCCCGCTTACGCTCTTCTATTTCGAGCCTCAACTGCTCATTTGCTTCAGCAAGATCGGCAGTACGCTCCTGTACTCGCTTTTCCAGTTCGTCACGAGCCTTTATGAGGGCTTCCTCGGCCTCCCTGCGCTGCAATGCTACTGCTGCCTGATGTATAAATGTCTCTACAATATCGTCCCCCTTCAGCCCACTACTGCCTCGACGCGTAATGATAATGGCATTGCCAAATAGTTCTCCTTTGCAGGCAAATCCCATCGCGTAAATGTCACCGAAGCTGAGAAGGTCCTCAATTCTACGGCATATTCCAGCGGGTATTTCCCCAAAGGAAAGCTCGTACAGTCCCGGCGGACCTATAACCAGTTTACCCGTAGCAAGTTGTGCTCTGGCATCTTCATCCGTTATTGGAAATGACATGCCCACAGGGTTCCTTCCAATGAGTTTGAGAACGGCCTTTGAATATTTGCCAAGGCCTTCGACGGCGCGGGTGCAAAAGATGTCTGTCTCTTTATCGTATGAGTTGATGGCGATCACACAATCACCAACCAGTTCTTTGAGCCTTTCCCCTATAAGCTGATAAATACTTTCGTCAAGCGGAAACTCAACGAATTCCGTTGACGTTCTGGACAGAAACTGTAGATACCGGGTGTACTTTTGAAGTGTATCATTATCTCGCTTGCGGTCAGCTATCTTTCGCTCTAACTCTTCGACCCTTCTTTGCAAATCTTCATAGGTTGGTTTTCCAGTCATTAGAAAGTCCCCCTATCCTCCTAAAAAGCTAAAAGCCATAGTCTAAACAGACCGGCTCACGCTGTTAAGGTTCAAATCTGGTTTTGAACCAGGTGCTTTTCCTTTATTGAGGAGAAACAAACAACGACAATATATTCAAGTCAATTTAGAATATTCTAAATGGATCTTTATTCAAAAAGAGGAGAAATGTCAAAAACCCTTTCTTCAGAGGGTGAGAAGCTGCATTTTGTGGTGAGTTTTGGGAGAGCAGAAGATTACAGACTTGCCATATGTCTTACTTTGAATAGCCCTCATTTTGTTACAATGCCAAATCCTTGAATCTGACTGAATCGCAATTCATTCAAGTATTGTTCTGCCAGTCATCAGTTTTTCGGCTTTTTCAAACGAGCGAATCAGTATCTGTTAGTCGGGCGGCTTTTAAGACTTCTTATCTTAGTCGTTGCTTTTGGAGGGTTCTCAAAACGATAGGTTTGGAGTCGAAAGCTTAAACCAGGTGGAGCTACAGATACATAGATACTATGCGGGGTTCCTTGGTCAGCCTTTGGTGATATATTAGATCTAATGTCAAAAAACCAACCAAAGGAGGATTGAAATGAAAAAGACCAAAGGAACCCCGAGGAAGAAAGTTAGCATAATTGAGAAAGTATTGCACCTGGCATTTGAGCTGAGTCAGAACAAATGGAAACTGGGATTCAGTGACGGGACCAAGATGCGGTTTAAGAGCATCGCTGCCAGGAACCTGAAGCAATTACATGAAGAGATTGAGAAAGCCCAGGTGCGATTTAAGATGAAAGGTGATGTGAGGATTGTGAGTTGTTACGAGGCTGGACGGGACGGCTTCTGGTTACACCGCCATTTGTTGAGCTGCGGGATAGAGAATGTGGTTGTGGACTCATCCAGTATTGAAGTGAATCGTCGCAAGAGGCGAACGAAGACGGATCGGATTGATGCGAGGAAGCTTTTAGGGATGCTGATGAGGTATCATGGTGGAGAGAGGAAGTTGTGGAGTGTGGTGAATGTGCCCAGTGTGGAAGCTGAAGATGGAAGGAATCTAAATCGGGAGTTAGAGGTTCTGAACAAAGCAGTTAACACAGCTTGGAAAAGCAGGAATAAGACGGTTTAGTCGGTCAAATTTTCACTCCATAAGGAGCAAAGCATTGATGTGGTATACTTCTTAGGATTAGAAGTGGGGTGGTCGAAAGTATCGATAATATATTCATAACTATCCTATGGTGATCGGGCTGCAAGGTTTGAAATTCATTAATTCTACTGATTTAATATAGAATCAAGGTTTATAGTAATAAAAAGGCAGGACCTGTAAAGATCCTGCCGTCAGCCATTGGCTTTTAGCAGATTAACCACGAGCTTCCGCCCCTCTGGGAAGGAGCTCAACTCTTGCCTCTCTGACACCAGGGACCGTTTTGGCTTTTTCTTCTATTTGCTGAGCTAATGCCTCAAATTGTAGCATTGGCGCTTCGGTCTTGATCAATATGGTTCCATCCTGGGCAGACACCCGGAGATCTGCTTTGACATCCATCAGCACAGCCTTAGTTTGAGCGGCGAGAGCTAAATCATCGATTGCCCTCTGGGATTCAGGTGTTGCCTGAAACTGCTCCAGCCTCGCCGCGTGGGATATCATGTCCACAGCATCTTTTACTGTTAGTTTGTGAATATGGATCACTAAGTCATAGTTTATTGAATCCCATGTGTCTATCCCATATAGGTACTCGCTCCATTTCCTTCTCTCTGTATCGTCTTTTTGTAAAATGCTCAGGGCTTCCTTACCGGATATGCCTTCTCGTTCCATCTCCAGCCTTACACGATCATCTAGATCTGCAATGATTCTCACCTTAAGAACATGGCATATTCCCTTTACAAAGAAATGGCCGGCGAGTCCATGGTAGACAATATTATCCTTTTTAAAATGATTCAGTATCTCCGCCTGAATAAAGCTGATATATTTCTCCTTTCTATAGGAAAAGCTGTTCAGAATGGAAGGCGCATCATGAATGGCTCGGACAAGTTTTATCTCGGGGACATTGAATTCTTCTTTTGCTTCAAGAAGAACTTTCCGGGCAATGCATTCGTAACCAAGCTCTTGAGCTACTTTCTCCGCAATTTCTTTACCTTTACTATAAGAACCACGAGAAATGGTGATAATTGCCATAATTTCGCTCCTTTAGTTTTCAGATAATCATTTCGATGACTTATATAAGAAGTCACCTCTTCCGACAGGCCTGGTGAAGACACCTTTCAAAAGGAAGACGAACAGATCCTTCCCTTTCTCAATTTTGGCAACCGGTCACAGGTCAGGGCCCTGTCGGCTCTGCTGTAAAAATCTACTAATTTACGATAAGGCGGGCTTTGGGAGGGCTGTGCTCGTGGCAAAGAGAGGGGATGCTATGAAATCTCTCTGGTTTATGGTCGTTACAGGTAGTGGTTTTTGAGGTATCCTTCAGGTTGGAATCCACCAACCCATAGTTGAGGAGTTCGAACGCCTTTTTGGTACCCGCGAGACAAGTTTTTTCCAAGAAATACATCTCCCTCTTCGGCTGCTTTGGACTGTTAAGATCGTATTCAGATGGCAATAATAGCATGATATGAGTACAATTTCCAGAGAGAAAGAGAGAATTATAGATTGATGAATGAAATTCTACGGATTCTCACATTTGGTGTTCAACTTCTGAGCCTTTAAGGTTTCTTATTGCCATAGTTCCGCTTCAGTGACTACCTCAAACTCGGCATTCCCCTCAACCTGCTTGTCCTCATTGTGGGCACCCTCTTTATTCCGCATTTCTGGCCATTCTAGCAATCCAGTTGTCAAAGGAAATAGCGCGGCGTGAACGCCGGCTTAAATGAAAACCTGAACAGCAGATCCGTTCCCTACTCTACAGACGGGACAACGAGTACGGGGCATGGCGCGTGTCCGATCACATTCTGGGCGACGCTGCCCATCAGGACCCGCTTGATCCCGGTCCGGCCGTGGGTTCCCATGACGATGAGGTCAATTGCTCTTTCCTTTGCCTCCAGGACAATGAACTCGTGGGGTTTGCCCCCCATGTGAACGATTGTCTCGCAGGGGATATTGGCCTTATCTATCTTTTGTTTTGCCCTGTCCAGATGTTGCCTCACCTCTTCCGACATTTTCTCCACAAGGGCCGGGGCGACTTCCATCTGTTCCGGGTAGAGATCGACGACGCTGATCACGAAGATCTGACTGTTACAGATCTCCCCCAGGCTGATGGCCTGATCCACCGCCGCATCGCTAAAGGCGGACCCGTCAACGGCTACCAAAATTCTTTCGCCCCTGGTCAAGGGACATGCGAATTCCTCTTGTGCCATGTTCATGCCCTCCGAAAAAAAGCAAATTTTTAAAAAATGGGTTATCCGTTACTCAAAAGCACTCTGATCACTAGTGCATCCCCACAATGCCAATCATGGACACGGTGACAAGAGCGGCCACCCACAACGACAGGATAACATAAAAATAAATCCTGTCAGCGGCATATGCAATGGTCGTAGCAAGGAGGGCCCACAAGGCGACGCTACAGCCCAGAGCCAAACCCAATTGGGTGAAACCGTCACCATAGGTGAGATTTTTGAGGTAAAAGTGCCCTCCTGGGAATTTCCCTCCCACCTCCTGCCATATGGTCTGGGCGTCTTTGCCCTGAAAAATGGCGTTGAAGAGCTTGTAGGGATTCAGGACATTGTTGTCCGGAGAAGCAATGGATATGACCGGACCGACCATACAGATGAGACAGGCGATGATGGTGATCCAGTACACGATGGCACCATATACGGTCTGTGCACGCGGCATTTTCGGGGTTTCTTCCATATTCATATCTTTTCCCTCCGACTTAGTCTTTGGCCTTGGTGAATTTGATAATCGAGCGTGCCACGGCGGCGAAGATAATCACGAACACCGCGCCGTTGAGCCACACCGGTACTTTCCCGATGACGCCCAACATGCCGAAGCCCTTGGTCAGCAGCCCGAAGCACGCAAAGAACATAAATCCGATCAAAAGGTATCTCACAAAACCGGCTTTGACTCGAATAAGAATCAGGGCGCCGAGCAAACCGCCCAGTACCTGCCCGACCAGCCAGGGCGCCGCAAAGATAGGGATGATGGCCCCCATGAGCAGATAGGGCCACACGCCGATACAGTCGCCCATTCCAAGGAGGACCCCGCTGTTGGCGGCGGCCACCTTGAGGGGAACGGCCATAATAACGTTTTGCGCAGGCACGATGGCCCAGCCGGCCCCCAGACCGAAGAACCCGGAAAGCAGACCGACGCCGATAATGGCGACAATCACCCAACCGGCTCTGGTAAGCGGATAATCAATGACTTTGTTAAGGGATACTTCGTAGTACGGTTGTGAAAGCTTCAGCCACTTTGTGAATCCGTCCACTTTTTTGACCTCGGGCCACTCAATTTTCTTGCCTCCGACCAGGAAATAGACGGCGAGCGAGCAGAGAATGACGCCCAGGGCGAGACGGACAAGACCTTCACCGGTTTCTCCCAGGTGTTTGGCCACATAGATGGCCCCCTGGGCGCCGGAAAAGGCCCCCACACCGTATGCGGCCGCACAGTATATGCAGATCCTAAGGTTGGCCAACCCCCGTTTCATAAAGGGGCCCGTAGACACCAGACCGCTGAACATGGCAACGATCAGGCCCGTTGCCCTGACGATGAGGCTGTCCACGGATGTGAAGGCCAGCATGAAGGGCGTAAACAAAACGCCGCCCCCGATTCCGCCTATCACGGCAACCAGGGCGATGGCGAAACTGAGCAAAAAGAATCCAAAAAGCCATCCCCATATGGCTCCGCCGGACATGGCGCCGGGCTGCGTTTCCGCACTCCCCGTGATCAAGGCAAGCGCTACGTACGAAATGATGAGCACGGCGAGCATCACGTTCACTTCAAGCCACGGAGATCTAAAAAATTTACCCATTCGTCGCCTCCTCTCCCTTGTGATTTTTAGCGGAAGCTCATCTAACACAAACGGTTTCCCTTGTCAAACAAATTAAAGGAGTGGAAATGCGGGAAAAAGCAATTAATACAAAAATTTATAAATTAATCTTCCTGGTCGGAAACATCATAAAAAGACGTCCTCAGCGTAGATTCCGGACCAATTTTGAGTATCGGGATTGGTCTGTACTGATGAGGCGGTCGTGACGGTGTAATCGGACGAGCGACCTGATGATGAGGTATGATGCGGGAAGGACAAATGCGGCGGTCACTAAATGAGTTGAGCATTAATATTGCGGATCTCTCGCCGGAGATCGCTGTTGAAAGCACACAGCTCAGGGACTTCCATAATGACCCGGCAGATCAAATTATTGTCGCAACATCGAGAGTGCTTGGAATGCCGCTCCTTACGTCAGACAAGAGAATGTTAGACTTTCCGGATGTCCAGACAGTCTCGTACTCGTGAGGAAATTAGAGAGAACCTTCTCCATTGAGTGGATTTGACCGGACAGGCTACCTAGTGAACCCCTGAAATTGTTCCAGCATCAGAGAGGGGGCAGAAAGAAAAGGGGTCAAAAGAAAAGAAAAGGGGTCAAGTCTACGATTGACTCTTGTATCGCCGACTGCTAGGATGAGCACATGTCCAGACCCCTAAGAATAGAATATCCGGATGCCTGGCATCATGTGATGAACCGTGGCAGGCGGGCCGACAAGATCTTTTTGGATAATTCAGATTACAAAACCTTCCTTGAGCTTCTCAAAGAATCAGCCGAGCTCTGGAATGTTAGGATCGCCGCCTATTGTCTCCTTCCCAGCCATTATCACATCCTGCTTCAAACCCCGCAAGCCAATCTGTCCAGATTCATGCGTCACATAGATGGGGTTTATACTCAACGTTTTAATCGATCTCATCAATATGACGGACAACTATTTCGCGGGCGATATAAATCGATTCTTGTTGATGCAGACAGCTATCTTTTGCAACTGCTGAGGTACATTCACAACAATCCGTTACTTGCCGGTTTAGTGGACAAAGTAGATGTGTACCCATGGAGCAGCCATAAGGGATATTTGTCAGATGCGAAGAAGTGGAAATGGATTTATAAAGGCTTCATTCTTTCAATGCTGGCTAGGGAGAGAAAGCACCAGCGGAGGGCCTATAAGAAATTCATGGCTATGGAGGACAATGAGGGAATCAACCTGATTTTTGAAAGGAAAAAACTGCCCTCTGTTCTGGGCAATGAAGGATTTATCGAGTGGGTGAAAGACAGATTCTTTCACCATAAAGATCACGAAGAGGTCCCTGAATCAAGAGCGCTAGCCCCTGAGGTGGGAAAAATCAAGCAAGCGGTTTGCAGGGCATATCATGTTAAGGAGCAAGAGTTACTCAGATCCAAAAGAGGCACCTTTAATGAACCAAGGAATGTGGCGATCTATCTTACCAGGCGACTGAGGGGTGACAGGCTCAATGAGATATGCAAGGAATTTCACATGAAGCGGTACAGTTCGGCCAGTAGTGCTATAGGGCGGACGAAGGCCCTCATGTTGAAGGACCGACACCTTAGAAAACGGGTTGAAAAGTTAAGGTTAGATCTGCCTAAGAGTCAACCGTAGACTTGACCCCTTCTTTATCAGCCTGGTGATAGCCGTCCCTATAACGAACATCGCCGCCATAACCGCACACATATAGCCCCAGTGGTAAGGGGAGAGTGCCGTGGTCTTAAAGACGATGTTCATCACCGGCACATAGACGACCGCTACCTGAAGCAACACAGAAAGAATTATAGCCCCGATAAGATACAGGTTTGAGAAGAATGAAAGCTTATACTGGGAACGGACCATGGTGACCCGCACCATCTCGAGCATTACGATGGAGGTGAAGGCAATCGTTCGCGCGATTGTGTCCCCTTCGGGAAGAAACCGGTTAAAGAGAAAGAGCACTCCCGCTGCCATAAGTATTGATATAATGACAATGTTTGTGGCCATGCTTTTCGTTATGATCGGTTCACCAGGATTGCGTGGCGATACATCCATGATTCCTTTTCGTATGGGATCGACACCCAGGGCAATTGCGGGAAGCCCATCCGTAATCAGGTTCAACCACAGGATCTGCGTGGCCAGAAGCGGCATAACTATGGCCCCGGAGGAATCTCTGAAGCCAATGATCATGGCTATGAAGAGTATCAGGACCTCACCAAGATTGCTCGACAGCAGGTAATTGACAAATTTCTTAATGTTTTCGTAGATCCCCCGTCCCTGTTCCACCGCCTTTACAATCGAG
>DAOVAK010000369.1 GCA_030671095.1 Deltaproteobacteria bacterium
TGTGCGGCAGTAGAGGGAGGAGCTGAGCTTATTGATCTCGTGGTTAACGGTTTAGGCGATCGTGCGGGGAACTGCTCAATGGAGGAAACCGTTATGGCCCTCGAGTGTTTGTACCATGTCGATACGGGATTCAAACTCGAGAAACTGATGGACATATCTCAAATGGTCGAGAGGATTAGCCAAATACTCCTTCCAAAGAATAAGCCGATCGTTGGGAGTAATACCTTTATCCATGAAGCGGATATCCATGTTGCGGCTATTTTGAGTGGCCGTACCGATACCTTCGAACCTTTTAAACCTGAGCTTGTAGGCCAAAAACGTCAAATATACTTCGGGAGCACCACTTCCAGCGATTCGGTTATTAGTCTGGCAGAAAATAGAAATCTGAAGCTAAACATGAGCCGCGTGGATGAAATTCTGGAAAGAATTAGAAAAGAGGTAGATGCCAAAGGTTATGCTAATGATTCCGAGGTGGAACAGTTCATCAAAGAATTGAAGTAGTGTAGTCTCTGTGTAATATCACTCATTGAACTTGAGACCCTATTTATCGGGAGGGGAAGGGGTAGCTGTCGAAAAAAGGTGGGATTGCGACCAAGCGCCAAGGATAACAAGCCCGTGCTTCTGACCAACATCAAACTGACTACGACCCAATGCTCTCAGCGTTAAAATGGCAGAGCATTTCGTGTATACTTGAATAACCTCATCAATTGCAGCTTCGTCAAGTCGCTTCCGGTGATTACGCTAAACTCTTATTACAGGAGGGGGGTGTATAAATGATTCGTTTAGAAGAGAGGTTAAGAGGCATATTGTGTCCCATGGTTACCCCAACGGATGGGAAGGGTCATGTAGATGAGGCCTCTTTACGGAAGTTAACCCAACATCTTGTAACAGGGGGGATTCACGGTTTGGTCGTGTTGGGGTCTTCGGGTGAAGCACAGGCAATCAGTGATGATGAAAAAGAAAGGGCACTTGAGATCGTTGTAGATGAAGTCAGAGGGGGTGTGCCCGTCATTATCGGTGGAGGCGATACAGATGTTAAACGGGCAATACAGAATATCAAGACGGCAAAACAACTGGGGGCAGATGCAGTTCTTGCCGTACCTCCTTACTATTTCAACTTGAGTCAAGAAGGTGTGATAAACTATTTTAAGGACTTGGCCCAAACCGGTGTTCCCATTCTGCTTTATAACATTCCTAATTTTACTAAGATAAAAATTGAGCCCCTCACGGTGAAGGCCCTGAGTCAAGTAGATGGGATCATCGGTATGAAAGATTCCTCTCGAGATGTTGAATATATTCAAAAAATAGTCTTCACCTGCAAGGGGAATGGTACATTTCGGGTATTCCTCGGAACAGACGGGCTTCTCCTTGCCGGCTTGACCTTAGGAGTAGACGGGGTTATCGGGGTGACTCCCAATATTATACCTTCCTGGGATCTTGAACTCATGGAAGCTTTCCAGGCTGGGGACTTGGCAAGGGCGAGAGGAATCCAGGAAAAAGTCGGAAAACTCCTTGAGGCGTTAAGAATGGGGAACTTTCCCGTAGGACTGAAGGCAGCTGTTGCACTCCTGGGAATTTGTAACCCGAAGATGTGGAAGCCGGCAACAGAATTGACGAAAACAGAAACCGATCAAATAAAAAAGAAACTTATCGAGTTGGAGGTATTATAAGATGAAATCGATCACAAAGAAATTAGCAGAATTTGCGGTTCAAAGTACCTACGGGGATCTCCCCGAGGATGTGATCAACCAGGCAAAACGATGCTTCATTGACACCATAGGTGTCACCCTTGCGGCGGTGGAGAGTCCAACGGCGAAAGTTCTTACTGGTTTGATCCAGGATCTTGGCGGCAAGGAACAGGCCTCAATTATAAAGTCCCCTATCAAGACAACGGTGGTGAATGCGAGCTTAGTTAACGGGGCAATGGGCCACGTATTCGACTTCGATGATCTTCATAATGACGCTTTGACCCATACGAGCACGGTTTTGGTTCCAGCGGCATTGTCCGGAGGAGAATGGAAAAGGCGGAATGGGGAAGAAGTTATCACCTCCTTCGTTGTGGGATTCGAGGCGGTTGCAAGGGTGAGTATGGCCGCTGGAAAGGGACCCCATCAACTCGAGTTGGGATGGCATCCCACGAGCACAATGGGTCGTATCGGGGCAGCAGTCTGTTTCGGCAGGCTGCTTGGGTTAGATGTACTTTCAATGGCGGCATCAATGGGAATTGCCGCTACGACGGCATCCGGATTGAGGCGGGTTTTTGGAACCATGACCAAGCATTTCAATGCGGGGAAACCCGCCCACGATGGCGTGCTTGCCGCGCTGCTCGCTCATCGGGGATTTTCGGCCCCCACTGACATCCTTGAGGGAGATGATGGGCTTTGCAACGTACTAGCGCGGCGGTTCGATGGAGACCGGATCCTGGATGGCCTCGGCGAGCGATACGAAATTTTAAACAACAATTTCAAGGCGTATCCGGCATGTGGTCAAACCCATGCAGTTATTGATGCCTGTTTGGATATTTTCAGGAGGCCTTCGTTCAAGTCTTCCGACATAAAAGAGGTCATCTGTGAAGTTAACCCGGTCGCTCCGGAGGTGGCAGGGAAAAGGGATCCCCGGGATCCGAACGAAGCGAAGTTCAGCTTGCATTATTGTGCTGCTCGGGCACTGATGGGTGACGTCAGCATGCGCAGTTTCAGGCCCGAAGAGATTCAAAAGGAAGATGTGAAAAAACTCATGAAATGTATTGAGATAACCACAAATCCGGCCTTCAGTATTGCAAGCGCGCACGTCGAAGTGACGACCCAGGATGGCCGGAAGGCAAAATCAAAAATAGACGGCGTCAAGGGAAGCCCATCCAATCCGATGACGGATGACGAGATGGATTCAAAGTTCATGGATTTGGCTTTACCGGTGCTCAAAGATGAGGAAAAGACGAAGAACATTTTACACATGCTCAGGGCCCTTGAAACAGTAAAAGATGTCGGTAATGTGGTGCGTTTATTAGGCTGACCTGAAACGCTGTTAATCAAAAGGTGTCGATAAGATAATTATCATGGATAAAATGCGCACCAGGAAAAGGATCAGCAGCGCGAAGATAATAGGTACGCCGATCTCTTAACCCTTGTCTCCAGTTTTGACCCGATCCATTTTTGTGAGAACACCCAAGGCGGTATCGAGGAAAAGGGGGATTTAGTGATGGATGTCAAGGAAAAGAAACAATGCGATGTGTTGGTGGTGGGGGGGGGGAATGCTGGGCTCGTGGCGGCAATCGAAGCGAGGAATGCTGGTGCGAATGTTCTATTGATCGAGAAATGCCCGAAGAAAGCCCGTGGAGGGAATAGCCGCTTTTCGTATGCGGACTTCAGGGTTACAACAGAAAGCAGAAAGGACTGGGAGGCGTTGGTGGAGGGTGGGACGTTGCCCAAGGAAGAATTGGAGATTGAACCATTTTCCAAGGATGATTTCTATCACACGGCGATCAGGCTGTCAGAAGGACGAACCGATAGAAGACTTACGGAAATTTTTGTCAACAGCTCATACGAGATCCTCATGTGGATGAAGGAGCAGGGGGTCACGTGGGACGTAAATCCCATACACGGATACAAAAAGGGGAACACTCTTTTCTACCCTGCCGGGCAACCCTTCCTCACGACCTCAGGATCGGGAGAACGTCTGGTGGAAATGCTCTACGGGATAGCGGAAGACAAGGGTATTGAGATTCTCTATGATACTGCAGCGGTCAAGCTTCTCGAGAATGCAGAGGCGAAGGTTTGTGGTACCGTAGCCAAGGGTATAGACGGGTTTATTCAGATAGATGCGAAAAACGTGATTTTGGCCTGTGGAGGCTTTCAGGCAAACCCTGAGATGAGAAGGTCGTGCTTGGGACCCGACTGGGATCTCGCTAAGCTCCGTGGTACGCGGTATAACACGGGGGATGGGATTCGCATGGCCTTCGAGATCGGTGCCCAACTCATTGGTCATTGGGGAGGATGCCATGCCTCTCCCGTGAGCGAAGATTCTCCCATGGTGGAGGCTGAATCCGTTC
>DAOVAK010000801.1 GCA_030671095.1 Deltaproteobacteria bacterium
TCACCCATCATGCTGGAGAGAATACGCCAGAACCTGGCTTTTGAACCCCAAGAAGCATCGATTCCTGAAAACCTGACTCCTGCCGCGGTGCTCCTCCCCTTGCTGCTCAAAGAGAACAACCTGCACGTTCTCTTTACCAAGAGGACGCAGACAGTCAAAGCCCACAAGGGTCAGGTCTCCTTCCCCGGCGGGGTGCGCGATCCCCATGACAAGAACCTGCTGGCAACCGCGTTGAGAGAAGCGCAAGAAGAAATTGATTTAAACCCCGAGGATGTAGAGATCCTGGGGGCACTGGACCCTATTGCCACGGTAACAACCGGCTTTCTAGTGTATACCTTCGTGGGGTTCATCCCCTATCCCTATCCTTTCCAGCCTAACAGCCGCGAAGTTGCCGAAATTCTATTCGTTCCTCTGGATTTTCTTGCCAATGATGAACACTGGTCCCACCGCTCCTATGATACCGAGAATCAACGATTCCGGGCCTACTTTGTTTCTTACGGTAACTACCGCATTTGGGGCGCCACCGCCCGAATACTTAAGATTTTCTTTGAAAAAAACGGTATTGAGATGAACATCAAAGCGGCGATGGAGAGATAAGGTAGGTCGGGTGGTTTCCGCCTCGGCGGAGTTCACCCGACAAACACTGGCTATCCGACTTACTTGCCACAATATAGATGAAAATTGACAACGAGATCACCATATGTATTGCTTCACGCATTCGCTCTGCATTTCCCAACTATGTTCCTGAGTCGCCCTTTTTCAGGCACCTCATACTTTTTACAAATATCTTCTTGCGTTTAAAATCAACTTATGTATAATGCCCCTATTCATGCAGTTTTACGGAGGGTCCCTCTGTCCAGCCGCGACAGTAGCAGGTTTACAGGGCATTGGGGGTGGGACCAACCAAAAGTTTATTGACAAGAAGAGGAGGAATCTATGACCAAGGCAGATCTCGTAGCGAAAATGGCAGATGGTGCCGGGATCACCAAAGCTGCTGCAGAAAAAGCTCTGGCCGGCTTCCTAGGGGGAGTAACCGACGCACTGAAGAAAGGGGACAAGGTCACCCTCGTGGGCTTCGGCACCTTCAGTGTAGCAAAGAGAGCTGCTCGGGAGGGAAGAAATCCCCAGACCGGCAAGAAGATTAAAATCAAGGCTACCAAGGTCGTCAAGTTCAAGGCCGGCAGCAAGCTCAAGGGAATGGTCAAATAGACAACCTCATGACCACTTTAGCCTTGGCTTTGTGGTAGCGGCAACAAGCCTGACTAAGAAACAAGAGTATTTATCCTTATAAATAAAGCGGAGCAAGATGGTCCAATTTGGGCAGAGACCACTCTATTCCGCTTTTCCTTTTTGCAGCGAAGTATATAAGTATATATTGCACCACAATGACCTTTGAAAATGACTCAGTCGTTATCGAATCACGCCAGGGTTCACAAGAAAAGCCGAGCGCGCCGCTGGCCATTATGGCCTGCAGTGAAGTAGATCACCGTCGATTTTGCCGTCTTACAGCCCCCGTTGCAGACAGTGTTCAAACAGCTTATAACGCTCGTCTGCTGGACGTGGTCCATGCCAACCGTTCCATCACCATCGCAGGCCCCATCCTTGGCGCCCCACAGGCTGTCCTTGTCCTCGAGAAGCTGATCGCCCTCGGAAGCCGGGTAATTATTGTCTT
>DAOVAK010000750.1 GCA_030671095.1 Deltaproteobacteria bacterium
ATCCTCGGAGGCGTCAAAATTTCCCATCGATTGGGCCTGATGGGACATTCTGATGCGGATGTGTTGACCCATGCCATTGTTGACGCCATCCTCGGCGCGCTGGCCAAAGGGGACATGGGCCAGCATTTCCCGGATAGTGACCCCGCCTTCAAAGACATGGACAGCCTGCTCATGTTGAGAAAGGTGATGGAATGGGTAAAAGAGGATGGTTTCACGGTCAATCAGGTGGACACAACAATCGTTGCAGAAGCGCCCAAGTTGGCACCCTCCCTCTTGGCCATGAAACAAAGACTGTCAGAGGCACTCGCCATAAAGATGGATCAGATAAACATCAAGGCCACCACCAGTGAGGGAATGGGTTTTTGCGGCCGTCAAGAAGGTATGGAGGCCTATGCCGTAGTCAGCCTCATTGCAAACGCCGCATCCTCCTAATCACCTCCAGAAGACAATCCAAATTCTACAAGAGGCACACAACATATGGCTATCAAATTCTACAATACGGCCACTCGCAAAAAAGAGGAGTTCCATCCTCTCAAGAAGGGCAAGGTAGGTATCTACGTCTGTGGCGTTACGGTCTATGATCTCTGTCATATTGGTCACGCCCGGTCGGCCATTGTTTTCGATGTCTTGGTCAGATACCTCCGAGCCAGGGGCCTTGATGTCACCTATGTGCGTAATTTCACCGACGTGGACGACAAGATTATTGAAAGGGCGCGCCAGTTGGGAAGGGAGACAGGAGAGCTGGCACAGGAGTACATTGATGCCTTTTATGATGACATGGGAGCGTTGGGCGTCCTGAATGCTGATGTGGAACCACGGGCCACTGAACACATTGATCACATGTTAGAGATGATAGAAACACTCATCCATAAAGGTTTTGCCTATGTGGGAGGGGGTGACGTCTTTTACGCGGTGGAGAAGTTTAAGGACTACGGCAAACTCTCTGGAAGGAAACTTGAAGACATGAGGGCTGGTAGCAGGATTGCGGTGGATGAGCGGAAGAGACACCCCATGGACTTTGTCCTCTGGAAGGAGGCAAAACCTGATGAACCCCAGTGGCCAAGCCCATGGGGTCCCGGACGGCCGGGTTGGCACATGGAATGTTCTGTCATGAGCAATCAGTATCTTGGTTCCACCTTTGACATTCATGGAGGCGGAGAAGACCTTGTGTTCCCTCACCATGAAAATGAGAGGGCCCAATCCGTAGCGGCCAATGATGCGCCATTTGCTCGATATTGGATTCACAACGGATTCGTCACCGTAGAGTCTGAAAAGATGTCCAAGTCGCTGGGTAACTTCCTGACCATACGAGATGCACTGAAGAGCTATCACCCAGAGGTATTACGCCTCTTTCTTTTGTCCAAGCACTACAGGAGCCCCCTTGATTTCTCAAAAAAGGCGGTACTCGCCCTCCAAACCGGGCTGGTTCGCATATACAGGACCCTTCAAAGGTTGGAGATGCGCCTTGGGGAATACCAGGGAGAGAGGGATGCTCCCAGCTCTGGATTTTTGGCTCGGGAACAGAAGGATCCTTTCCTGGAAGAGTTTGTCCAGGTCATGGACGATGATCTGAACACGGCCGCTGCCATTGCTGCCATGTTTGAAAAGGTCAAAGCCATGAACAAACTCATGGATTCCTATGGCGACAAACCGGATGAGGGCATTTTGAAGCAACTGGTAAATGATCGCCATCTACTCTTCTCAGCCGCGGCTATTCTCGGCATTTTGGAAGAGAGCCCCGAGGATTTTTTCAAAAAACTATCCACCTATTCCGAATCGATCGACGCTGATGAGGTGGAGAAAATGATCGAGGAGAGGACGAAGGCAAGGGCGGACAAAGACTGGGCAAAGGCCGATGCCATAAGGGACCGCCTCCAGGACATGGGAATTGTGCTCGAGGACGGCCCCAACAGCACCACCTGGAGATTTCATATTTAATATCTTTTCACCGCTGAGACGCA
>DAOVAK010000192.1 GCA_030671095.1 Deltaproteobacteria bacterium
CTGAGCTCCCCCCCCGTCAATTTGACAAACCTGAACAATCGTGTCCACACGCTTAGCAAAATCTGAAACAACGAAAAGCTAAGATACTAACGCCTGAACATGACATGAAACTGATCCCGATACCCACCTCGCAGTGGGATCGGGATGGCTTCTTTTGTGGACCATTTGGAATCTACACATTTAGCAGATAGATGAACAAGAATTTATCCTCCGCTGATTTGCGGCGCCTCATCCGGGACAGAGAATGGACCCGACCCACCACAGGCGTTGCCGCTGGCTGCGTTCAGGCCAATCTTGTCATCCTCCCTCAGGAATATGCCTTCCATTTCCTCCTTTTCTGTGTCCGTAATCCCAAACCCTGTCCCATCTTGGACGTACTGGAGCCCGGCCAGGCGGAACCAAAGATCGCATCCGGAGCAGATCTGAGGACTGATCTGCCCAAATACAGGGTCTATGAAAAGGGCGTCCTCAGGTCGGAAGTTGAAGAAGTGATTGATATCTTTCATGAGGGCATGGTGAGCTTTTTGTTGGGTTGTAGCTTCTCTTTTGAAAATGCCCTCTTGGCTGCCGGCATTTCCATCAGAAACATAGAAGAGGGAAAAAACGTCTCCATGTATATCACCAACCGCGCTTGTGAGCCTGCAGGACCCTTTTCCACGCCACTGGTCGTCACCATGAGACCTATGAAGCCTGATGAGGCCATTCGTGCCTCACAGATCACCACGCGATTTCATCTCACCCATGGGGCCCCCATTCATCTGGGATCACCGGAGGAGATTGGAATCGAGAGGCTTGAAGAGCCGGATTTTGGGGATCCTGTGACCATTAAAGAGGGTGAGATACCCGTATTTTGGGCCTGTGGTGTCACCGGTTTACTCGCGGCCACGTCAGAACGAATTCCCCTTGTCATCACCCATTCCCCCGGGCATATGTTCGTCTCAGACCTGTTGGACGAACATTTGACCCTCTTTTAGACCTTGACAGATAGGCATCCTTTTTTTAGCATCCGATGAGGTGTAAGGACGATTTCTGCTCCTCTGGGCCAATTTTAATTCCATTTTCTGGTCCTTACAAGATGGTTTCTCATGTGACCTTGTTTGTTCATAAAAGGTCAGGGGTAGGGGCATTTCCCTTCAAACACCTTTACCCAAAAAGGAGGGTTAGAAATGAAAAAAGGTTATTTGCTTAGGTGGGGTCTTTTGATTCTTGGTGTAATGATTATTTCAGGTCTCCTTCTCCCTGCATCGGTCTGGGCCGAAAAGGAAATTAAGATCGGGGTGATATACCCCTTGACCGGTGGTGCAGCAGCGGCCGGCAGGGAGCTTCGGGCCGGCGCAGAGCTATCTGCAAAGATTGCCAACAACGTGATGCCACATCTCGAGATGACGATGGCTAAAAAGGCGGGCATCCAAAGCCTAGGTGGGGCCAAGATTCGGCTCATTTTCAACGATCATGAGGCCAACCCGACCCTCGGAGCGGATTTGGCCAAGAGACTGATCCTGGATGACAAGGTGGATGGACTCCTGGGCTGCTACCATAGCTCTGTGACCAAGACCGTCAGCGCCGTGGCAGAGCAGTACGGGGTTCCCATGATTAATGGGACCTCCACCTCCCCGGTCCTCACCCAAAGGGGTTTTAGGTGGTTCTGGCGCACAACGCCACATGATAGGTGGTTCACAAAGGACCTCTTTGAATTGCTGAAAGGCCTGAAAGAGGGTAAAGTGAGGGGCGTTAGGCCTGTATCCGAAGGAGAGATTATGAACCTGGCCTCGGCCTGTGAAAAGACAGAGTGGGGCTCCCATGTCTCAGGACTCATTAGCGTTTTTGCAAAACAGTATGGATTTAAGCTGAGGAAATCTCTTCTGTACGCAGCCAAGTCAGCAGACCTTTCGAGTGAGGTCCGTTCTCTGAAGGCGATCAGGCCGGACGTGATGCTCTTCGCCTCTTATACTTCTGATGCGATCCTGATGGTCAAGACTCTGAAGGCACAAAAGGCGAAACCCAAGGTCATCTGGGGGCAGGACGCCGGATTTGAAAAACCTGAATTTCGAAGCGCCCTGGGCGACAATATAGTGGGCATCTTGACCCGGACAGTGTTCCTTCCCAAGGTGGTGGAGATCAAGGCACTGGCCGGACAGGTGAACGCCCTCTACAAAAAGAAGACGGGCAATGATCTGGGTGGGGCCTCAGCCCGGGCGTTCACAGGGCTGCAGACCTGGGTTCATGTGCTTGAGGAAGCGGCATCCACAAAGCCGGCCGAAATCCAGAAGGTGGCCAACAGGATTCATATTGCGGGTAAAGAACTGGTGGTGCCCTGGGCAGGTATTAAATTCTCCACCTCCGGAGAGGAACTGGGCCAAAATGTCCTGGGATCTGGCCTGATTGGTCAGTACCAGAAGGCCAAAGATGGGTCCCTTGTCTTAGAGATCGTCTATCCCTTTGATGTTTCTTCTGCCGACATGATCTTCCCCTTTAAGGGTTTCTAATCATTTCACGATCACCTATCTCTCCCCCGGCTTTATTACGCTCTGTGGTGGAGCCGGGGGCGTTGGATAGGCGGCAAACCCATTTCTCACGACCAAGGAGATATTGATGGACATCCTGGTAGGATCCTTGGCTGCCGGTTTACTGATCGGCATGGTTTTCGCTTTGGTATCCCTAGGGTTGACGATCATCTTCGGGGTGATGGATATTGTGAATTTCGCCCACGGCGAATTTCTCATGATCGGCATGTACACGGGCCTTTTAACAGCGCAGAGCACCGGTATGGACCCGCTCCTGACTCTGCCTGTGGCCGCAGTTGTGGGATTCTTCCTGGGTATCATCTGCTACTTCGGCTTTATCAAGTTTCTCCTGAGGGGGCCAGTGGTGGCTCAGCTTCTTGGGACGTTCGGCCTCATGCTTTTCTTAAGGAATCTGGTCTTGCTCTTTATTGGTTCTGAGGACAGGGCCCTCCACCATGGCATCCTGGTGGGCAAGAGCTTTGACCTGGGCATGGGCGTCATTCTTCCGGCCACCAAATTGGCCGGGGCCCTCCTGTCTGTCGTCTCCTTTCTGGTCGTTTGGCTTTTCATAAACCGCACAAAGCTGGGCAAGGCCCTAACGGCCACGGCCTTAAATGCCCAAGGGGCCCGCTACATGGGCATTCCCACGGAACGGATGAATGCCTTGGCCTGGGGTATCGGGGGAGGTTCAGTAACCATTGCGGGGGCCCTTCTCGTCAACTTCTGGTCGGTCAACCCTTTTATGGGGCTTTTGTTCACCATGATCGCCTTCGCTATCGTGGCATTGGGTGGCTTTGGCAGTGTCCCGGGGGCTTTTTTTGCAGGACTTGTGGTGGGTTTGATCACAGAGATCCCCGGGATATGGGACTTTTTCACCTACACTTTTAACTTCGACTGGATGGCGGACGTCCCCATGACATCCTTCAAGTACATGTTTGTTTATTTGGCCTATTTCGTGATCATGGTGGTTCGACCTAGGGGATTGTTTGGTTGGAAACATTAAAAAGCGCATTAGATTTTTCAGACTTTCCTCGCTTCGACCTGCTCGTTGCCGGACTGGTCTCCATCTTCCTCCTGGCCTTTCCCCTTTTTCCCCACTCTTCCTTTGCCATGGCCACCATGATCCAGTTCCTCATGTTCTCTGTGTATGGCATGGGATGGAATACTATTGGGGGTTATGGGGGTCAGGTGGACCTTGGGAAGGCCCAGTATGTGGGAATCGGAGCCTATACCACAGCGGTCCTCCTGATAAGGTGGGACATTCCCTTCTGGGTTTCCATGCCAATCGGGGTCTGTTTTGCAGTGACCTGGTCTTTCATCATCGGTTACCCCCTATTTAGGCTCAAAGGACATTATTTTGCTATTGCGACTATAGCTACCTCCTTGGTGCTCAAAGACATCTTCGAGGTCTGGGATTTTGTGGGCGCGGCAAGGGGCCTGGAGATATCACCCATTAAGTATCATCCTCCCGATTTTTTGAGACTCATATTTAGACAAGATATCTACTACTATTACGTTATTTTGGGTTTTTTCTTTCTCGGTATCCTTTATGTAAACTGGTTCAGGAAGTCTCAGTTGGGATACCAACTCCACTCCATAAAAGATAATGAGCATGTGGCTCAATCGCTGGGCATCAATGTACACTGGGCCAAAATAAAGACCTATGCCATTGCCACCGCCTTTGTCAGCGTGGTGGGCTCTTTTCATGCATGCTACATCAAAAACATCGAGCCCGAAGATACCATGAGCCTGGATATCTCCATCCTCATTGCGCTTATGGCCATGCTGGGTGGCGCTGGATCCTTGTGGGGACCCATCATTGGTGCTGCTGTTATGATTCCCGCCAAAAATTATCTCAAGGCATGGCTCGGGGCCCAAGCGGGTCTTGTGGGAATCGATTTGGTTATTTACGCTGCCGTTATCATGCTCATCTCGGCCGTTGAGCCCAGGGGCATATGGGGCATTGTGGAAAAGTTGCGGCAAAAGAAACGAGAGAGATGAAACTATTAGACATAAAAGAGGTGACTAAAGATTTCGGGGGACTCAGGGCCAATGCGGATATCTCCTTCAGTGTAGAAAAAGGGGGGCTGGTTGGTCTGATCGGCCCCAACGGGGCTGGAAAGACCACACTCTTCAACTGCATAGCGGGTTTACATCCTGTCACCTCGGGGAGAATCACTTTCGATGGCCGGGAAATCACTAGACTCAAGGCTTACGAGGTGGCAAGACTCGGTCTTGCGCGCACCTTCCAGGTCTATGTGGCCTCTGGTGACCTGAGAGTGCTCGGAAATGTGATGGTGGGCTGCTTTATGCGAACCCGTTCAGCACGTGAGGCAGAGGCTCGGGCTGAGAAGGTGTTAGATGACTTTAGACTGCGTGACCTTGCAAGTTATAAGGTGAGTGAACTCCCTGTGGCCGCCCAAAAACGGGTTGCCATGGCCACAGCCATTGCAACAGAGCCTAAAATGTTGCTCCTGGACGAGGTGGCAGCAGGCCTAAACCCCAGTGAAATTGAGGAGGTCATGACCACCATCCGTTTCACACATGGAGAGCTGGGCGTTACGGTGATGCTCATCGAGCACGTCATGGAGCTGGTAATGAATATCAGCGAACGGGTCATCGTTTTGGACTCTGGCAGAAAGATAGCAGAGGGCCATCCAGAGTCCATTGCCAAAGACCCTAAAGTGATAAAGGCCTACTTGGGAGAGCGCTATGCCCGGGAATACGCGCAGGAGTTAACATAATTCATGGAAGGGCAGATTCTTCAGGTCATAGGAATCAAGGTGCGCTATTCTGGTATACCTGTCATCCAGGGGATCTCCCTGGACGTGGGCAAGGGAGAGGCCACATGTGTCGTGGGGGCTAACGGTGCAGGAAAGTCCACCATTCTTAAGGCTATCATGGGGGCTCTGAGGGTCTTTGATGGCCAGATCTTGTTCAACAACCGAGAGATTCAGAACCTGAAGACAGAAGATATCGTCCGCAAGGGAATCACCTATGTCCCGGAGGAAAGAATGCTCTTCAGTCCGCTTTCGGTGGAGGAAAACCTCCTGTTGGGTGCCTATGTGCTTCACGATGAAAAGCAGATTCATAAGAATCTTGAGTATGTTTACAGCCTCTTCTCGCCGCTTCGCGCACGGCGGGACCAGGCGGCATCCACCCTTTCTGGCGGTGAGCAACAGATGGTGGCCATAGGCCGCGGTCTCATGTCCAATCCCCAGTTGCTTATGTTAGATGAGCCCTCCCTTGGCCTGGCTCCACGCCTGGTGGATGAAGTATTAGGGACAGTGCGGCAGCTGAAGCAGGAAGGAATAACCATACTCCTTGTGGAGCAGAATGTGCGTGAGGCACTGGATATGGCGGATAGGGGGTATGTGATACGGACGGGGAGAGTGGTCCTAGAGGGGACCGGTGATGAACTGCTGCGCTCAGATCTGGTAAGAAAGGCGTTCCTGGGTCTGTAATTCAAAGACATTTGTTTAAGGATTCACCCCCACCCCCGTGTCAGGCCTGCCCCT
>DAOVAK010000476.1 GCA_030671095.1 Deltaproteobacteria bacterium
TCCGCCAAATGAGGCCTGGTGCATCTGGCCCCTCCCCCGCAGCCATACCCCGAGCATGTATCCGCCCCGTAAAAAAAAACACGACGCTGCCGGGCGAGGCTGGTTTTCCAACATGGGGGCTATTTTGGCGGTAAAGGCCGAACTGGGAATGGCCGACAAGCGCGATGCCGGGCTGGGAATGGCCCCGGTTTGCTGGCTTGATTAGGCATTTAGTTATCATGGCCCGGCACCCATTGAGCGCTGCGGCAAAAACTATATCATAAAGGAGGAGGAATTATGAAAAATCTAGCTATGGTTATCTTGACGATCATGTTTTGCGTGTCCATTTCTTCCGGTGCACTGGGTCAAGAAATCAAGGTGGGGACCCTTCTTGCCCACACAGGTGAACTTGGAGAAATGGCCAATGGCGTTCAGAATGGAGTGATTTTAGCGGCCAAACAGTTGGCTTCCGCTGGATTCGAGATCGGGCTTATCCACGAGGACACCGAGACCTCAGCCATCGCGGGCACGAAGGCTGCCAAAAAACTAGTGGAGACGGACAAGGTTGTGGCCATTGTGGGAGCTATGGCAAGCGGGGTGAGCATGAAAGTAGCTGAATCAGTTACCGGTCCAAACAGTGTACTTTTGATCTCGCCTTCATCGACATCACCCGCGCTGACTGCTTTGGAGGCAGATAAGGGGAAGGATTTCCTGTTTCGGACTTGTCCGTCTGATAGCCTCCAGGGGGTCGTATTAGGCAAGTTAGCGGCCGGCCTATATAAGACCGCTTCCGTGATATTTGTGAACAACCCTTACGGGCAAGGCCTGGCCGAACAGTTCAAAAGATCCTTTGAAAAGCGCGGAGGACAGGTAAAGGCAATGGTATCCCATGAAAAAAAGGCGGTTCCATTCTATACGACTACGCTCAGGACAGCCTTCGAACAGTCTTATGTAACGCGATCTTTTTACGTTTCGGGAAGGCCCGATGTCCTATGCGTCTTCAGTTACCCTGGACATGCCAAGAATTATGTAAAAGAAGCCATCGAGGTCTTTAATTACAGGAGCTTTCTGTTTTGCGACGGCAGCAAGTCCATGGATATTTTAGAAGCAGCAGGGGCTGAAAATCTCGAGGGAATGTTGGGCACAGCCCCTGGTTCTGCCCTAGGAGAGGCATATATGACCTTTCGCGCCGGTTTTAAGGCGGAGTTTGGAAAAGAGCTTCCTCCTTTTCCCTTCATTACCAATGCTTATGACACAATGGCCGTAATAGGTCTTGCCGCTTATGCCGCAAAAGTAAAAGAACTTCCTTTGACGGCAGAGAACATAAGAGATTACCTTAGGGTCGTTGCCAATCCGCCCGGAGAATTCATCCAACCCGGAGAATTCAAAAAGGCCTTTGAATTGCTGAAGCGGGGCAAAGGCATAAACTATGAAGGGGCGAGCGGATCGGTGGATTTCGATGAAAACGGCGATGTGCTGGCACCCATCGAGGTGTGGAAATATTCCAAGGGCAAGATCGTAACCTATCGGATGGAATACCAGGTCCCTAAAGAATAGGGATTTTGCTAATTTTTCTAAAAAAGGAGAAGAGTTATGAGCGAACATGAAAATTGGTCCGGCAGGGCAACATTTATTATGGCAGCGGTTGGATCTGCCATAGGTTTCGGCAACATGTGGCGGTTTCCCTTTGTCTGTGCCAAAAACGGCGGGGGCGCTTTTCTGATCCCTTATTTTGTGGCCCTCCTAACCGCCGGTATTCCAATTATGATCATCGAATACTATCTGGGTATCAAGAATAGGGCATCCGCGCCGTTTTCTTTAGGGCAGATAAAGCCGATTTTTAAAATTGTCGGCTGGTTAGCCGTTCTTGGCGCATTCACATTAAACATATTCTACAATGCAATTATGGGATGGACTTTTATTCACCTGTTCAAATTCTGGACAATAGATAAATGGGCGGCAGACATTTCATCAGCCGGCAAGCATTTTGAGGAGGTTATTCTCGGTGTGCCCGCTACACAAGGCAACCCCTGGAATTTTGTCGGAATTCAATGGCCCCTCCTTATAGGATTGATCGTAAGCTGGGCTATCATCTGGTGGATCGTAAAAGGCGGTCTTAATCGAGTGGGAAAGATCCTGCTCTATACAGTGCCTCTGCCGGTCATTTTTGTGATTATCCTTGTTATACGAGGAGTAACTCTCCCAGGCGCCGCTGAAGGCCTCAACTATTACCTGGCGCCGGAGTGGGGCAAGCTTCTTGATCCAACAGTATGGCTCGCGGCATACAGCCAGATCTTTTTTTCTCTGTCCATCTGCCTCGGCACCCTGATCGCATATTCCTCATTTATGCCGTCCGACACCGAGGTACCCAACTCCGCGAACATCACTTCATTTTGCAACTGCACATTCAGTTTTCTTGCCGGCTTCGCCATCTTCAGCGTGCTCGGCTTTTTTGCCTATACGCTCAACGTACCGGTCACCGAGGTAGCAAAGGCCGGCCCGGGACTTACTTTTGTCGTATATCCGGCCGCTCTGGTACAGCTTCCATTTGGCGTGAAGTTCTTCGCGTTTATGTTCTACTTGACCCTGATTCTGCTGGGTATTGACTCGGCCTTCTCCCTCCTGGAGACCATTGTGGCGGTCGTCAGAGATAAATTCGGATGGACCCGGCTAAAGGGAACCACTGTCGTAACGGTAGTAAGTATGATTCTGGGAATTCCCTTTGTCACAAAGGCGGGTGTGTTATGGCTTGATATTGTTGATCACTTTGCCATCAACTACATTTTAGTGCTTGTTGGTATTTTCGAATGTATCGCCATTGCCTACTTTTTCGGCGCGGATAAACTGATTAAAGATATAAATACAACCGCTGAATTCAAGCTCGGCAAAATCTTTAAACTTCTCATCTCTTTCTTTGCACCTGCTATTCTGACCGTCATCGTTGTTTTGTCCATAATAAAGGAAGTTCAGAATCCCTATGAGGGATATCCTATCTCCGCGCTCATCGTTATCGGTCTTGGAAGTTTTGTAGCCTGCTTGATTGGGGCTATTTTACTTGCTAAGGTGAAATCAGATAAAGAGCTAGTCCTGGATAAAGAAGAAGCTGCATAGGTAACTGACACTGTTGAGCCTTAAAAGGGATGTTATGAGAGTGTCTTGGAAATTCCTTGCCAAAAGAAAAGTGGGTTAGAGACAAATCCAATATAAAAGGAGCTATATCATGACAGCAACCGCAATCGTCATAATGATTTTAGGAACCGTTTTCCTACTGGGCGGAACTATTTATTTTATAAAACTTGCG
>DAOVAK010000126.1 GCA_030671095.1 Deltaproteobacteria bacterium
CTTCTTGCCACCCTTTCCATCAGCCCCCAGGACCTGGGTATGGAACTCCTCTACGACGTATGTCACAATATTGCTAAAAAAGAGCTTCACGAGGTGGAAGGAGACGAGATATCAGTCTGCGTTCATCGGAAGGGTGCCACCCGCTCATTACCACCCGGACACCCAAAGGTGCCTGAAATCTATCGTCGCGCCGGTCAGCCGGTCCTTATCCCCGGAGATATGGGAACCTATTCTTTTGTCCTTGCCGGGGCCCAAGGGGCCATGGAGCAGAGCTTCGGCTCAACCTGCCACGGGGCTGGTCGCGTTTTAAGTCGCACTAAGGCCGTAAAGATGGCAAAGGGAAGAGCCATACATCGTGAACTGGAAGACAAAGGGATTTTTGTGCAGTCCAGGGGCAAAAGAACGCTTCAGGAAGAAATGCCCGAAGCCTATAAGGATGTCTCTCAGGTCGTAGAAGTCGTTCACCAAGCAGACCTGGCCAAAAAGGTTGCCCGCCTCAGGCCACTTGGTGTCATTAAAGGATGAAGCGCCCTGCAATGATCAGGTCGTCCATACCTCAACGCTACAAAATACCATCCCTTCAGGCTGAGGGAAGCGCTCTATTTAAACCTATTAGCAGTTTGCATTAAGGTGGTCAACCTAAAAAAGTATCTCATCATCGAGAGGCGCGCAAGAAAAGAGGGTCCTCCTGGTCCTCTTTTTTTTGTGTGCTTTTTACTTGACAGGTCCTGGGAATAGGTTATAAAGATTCTTCTTGTTCCTAAATTCACAAAACAGGAAATTTTCATAATTATCAGCAACTAAGGTAGGGTTTTGGTCCTGTTGGACCCACAAAACGATAATAAGAGAAGGAGGTAACGGCATGTCAGACCTAATCGTTCCACACGGCAAAGAAGAGAGACTCATCCCGCTTCTATTGGAGGGGGCCGAACTCAAGGCCGAGACGGAGAGGGCCAAGTCCCTCAAACAGATTCGAATCACATCTCGGGAGGCCTCAGACCTCATCATGATGGGGATCGGGGCTTTTACACCATTGACCGGTTTTATGACAAAGGCGGACTGGCAGGGAGTCTGCGATAAGTTCACCATGGCCGATGGCACCTTTTGGCCCATTCCTATCACGCTCTCCACGGATGATGAAGAGGTAAAAGAGGGTGATGAATTGGCCCTGGTAGATGATGAGACAGGTACAACCATCGCCACCATGCAGGTCTCTGAGAAGTATACCATTGATAAGGACCATGAATGCAAGGCCGTGTTTACGACGACAGACACGGAGCATCCAGGTGTAGAAAAAGTCATGGCCCAGGGCAAATACAATCTGGCCGGTCCTGTCAAGGTCTTGAGCGAGAGTTATTACCCCGAGCAGTTCAAAGGCCTCTATCAAAGGCCTACCGAGTCCCGTAAAATCTTTGAGGACCTGGGATGGAAGCGGGTTGCAGCCTTGCAGCTTCGGAACCCCATGCATCGATCCCACGAGTTCCTGGCCAAGATTGCCGTTGAAGTCATGGATGGTGTGTATATACACCAACTGGTTGGCAAGCTGAAGGCGGGTGACATTCCCGCCGATACCCGGCTGAAAGCCATCCAGGCACTCGTAGATAACTATTTTGTGAAAGGCACCGTGGTCCAGGGTGGTTATCCTATGGAGATGAGGTATGCAGGGCCGAGAGAGGCTTTGCTCCACGCCTGCTTCCGCCAGAACTACGGGTGCAGCCACATGATTATTGGTCGTGACCACGCTGGCGTGGGTGATTATTATGGCCCCTTTGACGCGCAAAAGATTTTTGATCAGATCCCCGAAGGCGGCCTTAAATGCCAGAACCTGAATATTGACTGGACCTTTCACTGCTATAAATGCGGCGGGATGGCCTCCATGAGGACTTGCCCACATGGAAAAGACGACAGGCTCCTCCTTTCCGGGACCATGGTCAGGAAGACCCTCTCAGAGGGTGGCGATCTCCCTGCCGAATTTTCCCGTCCTGAGGTGGTGGAAATCCTGCAGAATTATTACCAAACCCTTGAAGATAAGGTGGACATAAAGCTGCATGGTGCTGCCACGGGTGAGGTAGAAAAGAAGTAGTTAAGACCCACATCACAAAAAGACTACTTCCTCTTTACGAGGAAGTGGTTTTTTTATGATTTGATGTTTGCCCTTGCCCACCCAGTCAATTCCCTCAAGGATGTGCCCTTAGGGAAGAACTCCCTCACGCCCATGGCCTTTATCTTGGGGATATCCTCCTCCTCTAAGAAGCCGCCCGCTGTGATTGTTATATGATCGGAGGCTTCCTCCTTCAAAATTCTCCTTATCTCTCCAAATGCATCGATATCAGCGCCAGGCAGCGTGGTGATCCCAATATGATCCACTGACTCTTGTAACGCGGATTTAACAATGGCCTCCGGCTCCTGCAATTCTGTGTAGATAACCTCAAAACCTGCGTCTCCCAAACTCTTGGCCAGATTGAGCAGCGCTTCTTTGTAGCCCTCACCCAGTCTCCCGAGCAATATCCTTATCTTTCTCTCCGCCATCCCGTGCTCCTATCTATAAATTTGGTCAAGTGCCAAGCGTTCTGAAAACGCTTTATTTTCTATCGGTTTTCATGACCCGTTCGAAATCCTTCTAATGTCATTCCCGCGAAGGAGACTGTCTCACAATTCGACAAAACCGTCATTCCGGGCGAGCCCCGCAAGCCTGCCCCGTACTCGATACGGGGTTGGGCGAGACCTGGAATCCAGGAAAATCGCGGAAAATCAAATCATTCTGGATCCCGGCTCGCATCCCGCTCCGCGGGACTTGGCCGGGATGACGAATTCCGACACAGCTTGGAAGGCGGGGGCGGGAGTGACACTAAGGGCCATGACCATTTACCGTGCTCTATTGATCTTTAGCCTCGCATAATCTTCCATAGTCACAATAGCCACAATCCTTCCTATCCTGTTTCATTTCCCTCAGGTCCTGGACCCATTGACTGCGATCGGCCTCATAATTCTTTACCGATTGTATCATCTCTTCAATGATGTCTGCTGGATGTCCCTCCCAATGGCTTTTAATCAGTTTACCCCCATCTGTAAAGTAAATATAAATGCCACCCACCGCTTCATTCAGTATGTGCTCCACGGCCCACTTATAGCAGGCGAGTTGAAGGTTGTAATCGTTCTCCTCCATCACTTGATAAGGATCCTTGTTCTCAAGGTCATTACTTTTCCAGTCCAGAATAACCCACTGCCCTTTGTCCTCGTCTTTAACCAACCTGTCTATGGTTCCCCTAAACTCGCACCCTTCAGAGATGGTGAAGAGAAAGGGAACCTCCACATATTCATTCTGTCCTCCCAGGATTCTGAGCAGCTGTTTGTCATTAAGCGTGGTCTCCAGGTGTTTCAGTGCCTTCTCTCTCAGAACAGTCAGGGTCTCGTCATGAAAGCTATCGCCAGGCAGATCCGACTGAGCCAATCGCCCACAAACATTGTTCAGTAGATCCACGTCTAATGGATCACCAAAACGGTGTCTCTCAAGGTATCTATGGATAACATTCCCCATATAGAGGGCTTCTTTAGAGGCATAATAATCTCGCTCATCCTCTCCTTCCTGGAAGCCTTTTTCAGCGCCTGTTTCCTCTCTGCTAGAACCCGATACCTGCAAGCCATTCCCTCTGAGACCCAATATGACGCTGTAGTAAAACATGACGGGACACGTTCTGAACATCCGGATAGATTTAAAGCTGAATTGATAATAAGGCGCCGACCTGACCGGTTCGGTCAGATCAATCTTTTTGACCGCTTCATCATAATCTCCAAACCGCTTTCGCGTCAGTTTTTCCCCACCATATTGGACGCCCCTAAACATCTTCGGTTCGGGTTCTTTCCAAATGACCGTGGGAATACTGACCTTCCCTTCAAAATAACTTGATTGTTCCCGGGGGAAGTTGACTTCAAATTGGTAAATGTCATTTAGGAGGTCCATGATTGTGGCTCTTTCCCGATAATCCTCGGTGGAGAGTGATGCCTCCCCTTTTTCCAGCATCTTTCGTCCCATATGACCTATTAAAGCGAGATGATTCATGGTTCTTGAACAGCCCACATAAAAAACGCGTCTGTTCTCCGCCATATCCTCCAGCCTATCTCTCCTGGTAAGAAGATAGCCCAAAGGGCTAAAGGGTTTTCGATAATCCAACGCGGGGATCTCGATGGGCCATACGGGGATTTCTCCCTCCTGATCGTTCCAGTCTCCGGGCTGGCCCCTTTCCGATGCATAGAGACGGATGGGCTTGCCCACTTGACTCCTCAAGGGAGGCCGGCGGTTCAGGTCAGGAATGATGACCATGGGAAATTCGAGACCCTTTGCCGCATGCACAGTCATGAGACAGATAGGACTCTCACCTTCAGAAACCAGCAATGCCTCGCCCTCCTCTTCCTCCTCTTCCGCCATCTCAAGACAGTATCCAACAAATTCAGGCAAGGCCCCATTTCCCTCGGCTTGAAAACGACGGCTTATCTCTATCAGCTTTTCCATGTTCGCCAATCTCTGCTTCCCATTCGGATGAGCCGAGTAAATGGCAGTGAGCCCCCGATCCGATATAATGGTTCTGATAAGTTCCGCCATGGTTAAGCGGGTGGAAAGGAGACGCCAGGACCGGATCTGCTGCCCCACGGATCTTACATTGGGGTTTTCAGAGGAGAGAAATTGCTCGAGCGTGGGTTGCTTGCCATAAAAAAGATCGAAGATCTCTGCATCAGTGAGGGCAAAAATGGGACTCCTCAGGGCCGCCATCAAAGAGATATGTTGTCTTTCATCAGCAAGGTAATTGAGAAGCTGGATCATCTCCATGACCTCTTGGCACTGATAAAAACCTTTTCCCCTGTGGACTTTGAAGGGAAGGCCCGCCTCTCGGAGTACATTTTCATAAATCTTCAGATGGGTGAAGGCGAAAAAGAGAATACCTATGGCCAGTTGGTTACTCTCTATCTTTTCTCTGATGTCCGCATAATGCTCATACTCAAAGTTCTTCTCCCCATGCTTTCCGAGGAGACCTTCAATGATGTCCACGATCAGAGCCGCCTCCCTTTCCGTCTGCTCTTTCCTTGAGGAGGAGCCTTGCGTCAGGTAAAAGGTTACAGAACCCGCGTTTCCCGGAACAGAGCTTTTCCCCTCGGGCATGGTGATGGGCATGGGAGCGGTTTCATACGCTTTTAATTTCTCTGCTCCCTTGTTACTGAATATCTGGTCAAATGTGGCATTTAGAAATTCTATGGGCCGACTATCAGTGCGGAAATTGTGCGGAAGATATATGTCACCTGTCAGAATCTTTTGTCTCTGGGAATGGGACAATTCGTCGAAAGCTCTTTTGTGCCTGTTGAGCAATTGAGGGTAGCCCGGGTCTATGGCCCGGAGGCGATCGTCTATCTCTGGGTTTTGCCAGAACATGGGAACCTGTTTTCCCTGATTTGACTGCTTTACCCCTTCTGTCCCGTGCTCGAAGACCGTGACATCACCCCCACGAAACTTATATATGGCCTGCCTTTTGTCGCCCACCACAAACAGTTTTCCAGGATGGAGGACTTGCTTGCCATTTTGGTCTCTACTTGAACAGAGTAGGCTGATGATCTCCCATTGCACCCTGTTTGTATCCTGAAACTCATCCACCATGATATACTTGAACGGTCTTTGCACCCTTTTCAGCCCGTGCGGATCATCACTCTCGAAAAAGTTGGTGAGAAAGGAATGACAAAGAGCCTCCAGGTCCGCAAAATCAAGGGCGTTTAGTCTCTTTTTTTCTCTTTGATAGCTATCCAGGCAGACCTGAGCGGCCCTGATAAAAGATCTGAGCTGTTTCTCAAAGAGTTCGTCGGGTGGAGAAGAGGAAAACAGATCAGGATAAAACTGATCTACCAGACCGATGTAGGATATCTCCCTAAGACCATGTTTAACGGCCAGCCTGGGACTTCCAGGCTTTCTACCCTTGACCATCTCTCTCAACGTAAAAAAGAGGTTCGGCACACCGAAATTGTCATCAGATTCCGCTCCGTGGCTCTGCCAATTGTCTAAGAGGTTAAAAACCTTCTCAAAATGGTCTTTTCCTTTCTCCCATTTTCTCAACCCCTCCAAGTAGGGAATCAGACTCTCCTCTTTGATCACGCGGCAGTATTCTTTAAAGACCTGCGGCTGCCATCCGCCTGTATGGAATAGTCTCTCACTGGTCTCCCTAACACGCCTGAAGCTGAGGGGATGCTCTAGGACGTAGCGCAGAGCACGAAGAAGGCTGGTGCGGCTTCCAAAAGATTGAAGGAGGGGAAAAAGGGCATCCCGATCATTCTCCCATACCGAGGATACCCCAGTCTTGATGGCCTGCTCCATGATGTTTCTTTGTCTTGCGCCTTGGATGATAGCAAAACCGGGGTCAATTCCAGATTCCACGGGGTGGTCTCTCAAGAGATTGGCGCAGAAGGAATGAATGGTAGAAATCCTGTTCTTGTGGAACTGTTCTCTCGCCTCCCTGATCCTCTTCCTGAGCCTTTCATCTCCGCTGCGCCGCGTATGAAGATCCCTGTCCAGCTGACCAAGCATCTCATAAATGCGGCCCTTCATCTCCTCAGCCGCTTTTTCAGTGAAAGTCAGAGTAAGGATGTGTGGAAGGGAGACTGTGTCGTCGGTTAGGAGGATAAAGCAGAACCTGTGACTGAGAATACGGGTCTTACCCGCCCCTGGACCAGACGTGACCACCATGTTTCTCTGATAGTCAAGGGCGCAGAACTGTTGAAATGTGAGGTCTCCAAGCATCATTTTACGTTTAGCATTCTAAATGAAACGTCATTGCGAGGAGTCCCGCACTGTTGCGGGGCGACGACGCAATCTCATATTTGTTCATACAAATCTTGCCATTCCTCATTCAAGCTATTTATTAGGTCAATTTTCTTCTGTCTCGATCCACCCTTTATCTGTTTTTCTCTCAATATGGCGTTTTCTGGGTCCTCGAATACTTCATAATAAACCAGCTTGTTAAGTTTATACTTCTTTGTGAATCCGCCAACCATTTTTTCTTTGTGTTCGTAGACTCTCCTTTTCAGATCGTTAGTTATGCCTGTGTATAGGGTTGTATTGTTTCTGTTGGTCATAATGTATACAAAATATTGTTTATTCATTTATTCCCGTCGAGCCCGCCCTGGCGCGACGTTCCCAGGTCTTAGAACTCAAATATGGGCCTCCCCTCGACTCGGGATCAAACAACCAAATTACAATCCAGGTCTGGGCCAGGGATTGCTTCGGCTTCCTTCGTCAGCCTCGC
>DAOVAK010000366.1 GCA_030671095.1 Deltaproteobacteria bacterium
ATATACTGGATGCGACGTTTTGATTATAAAAGTGGGACTATGAAGCGACCTACCCTTTATTTTTTTGACGAATCCTTCCACCTCATCGAGAGAATAGATGGACAAAGGGCAATCTGGGATCAAGGCAAATGGAAGATCGAAGAAGGGATAATCCAAAGGGCTACCGATGAGGGGGTTTACCGACCCACTAAATTTACGGACCTTTATCTTGTATTGGAAGAGACCCCGGAGACCTTTATAAAAAGGGAAAAAGACCCTGAAGAGATGAGTTACTGGCAATTGAAGCGCTATGCCAAAAGGGTACTCATGGAAGGCTATGATAACACCAGGTACCTGGTGGATATGAATTTCAAGATAGCCTTTCCCTTTATTATTCTTATCATGGTGCTCATGGGAACCCCCATTTCCCTTAGGGTCGAAAAAGGGGGTGTCGCTTTCGCCATCTTTATAGGGATAGGCATATGCTTTCTCTATTTGGTCACGCTCGGGTTAACAAGGTCCCTGGGTCTCTCAGGGATCTTGCCACCGACCCTTTCCGTCTGGCTGGGCAATCTGATTTTTCTATTTCTTAGTATTTACCTGATGATGAAGGTGGAGAGATAGATTTCTTTGGCTCGAATGACAGCATCTGAACCTATAAGAATACTCAGAATCATCGCCCGTCTCAACATTGGGGGGCCCGCCATACAGGCCATATCCCTCAGCGATCACCTCTCCAGAGATGGTTACAAGACCCTCCTTGTGAGCGGAAAGGTGGCTCCCCATGAGGGTGATATGGCTTATTTTGCCGAGGAAAAAGGTGTGCAGCCAGTTATTCTCCCCGAAATGGGAAGGGAAATAGCTCCTCTCGGGGACATGAAATCCCTCATAGACCTGAGGAAGATCATTAAGCAATTTAAGCCCCACATTATTCACACACACACCGCCAAGGCAGGCACCCTTGGTCGCTTGGTGGGCATCACTTTCAACCTAATCCGTAGATCAAACGTGAAGATGAGGATGGTTCATACCTTTCACGGCCACATATTCCACAGTTATTTTGGATCTCTTAGGACGCGTCTTTTCATTCAGATAGAGAGGTTTCTTTCAAGATTCACAGATAGAATTATTGTGATCAGTCCGCTACAGCAGCGCGATATCTGCTTGAGATATAGGATCGCCCCGCCTGAAAAGGTGAGGATAATACCATTGGGATTTGATCTATCAGATTTTAAAGGCAGGGAAAATCATAGGAAAGAAATCAGAGAAAGATATATGCTCCAAGACGGCCAAAGAGTCTCGTTGGTGGGAATTATCGGGAGATTGGCCGACGTGAAAAATCATCGCATTTTGTTAGAAGCCGCTAAGTGCTTAGAGGCCATGGGAAAGATTGAACGTTTCAAGTTCCTAGTCGTCGGTGACGGAGAACTCCGGCAGGATCTGATCAGGTACGCCAGGGAACTTGGCGTCCAGAATTCCGTCATTTTCGCGGGTTGGCAAAAGGACATGCCTTCAATCTACGAAGCCTTGGATATCGTTGCCTTAACCTCACTGAATGAGGGAACACCCGTCAGCCTGATTGAGGCCATGGCTAACGCAAGGCCAGTGGTAGCCACTGATGTGGGGGGGGTCCGTGACTTGATGGGATTCATTGACGAAGAGAGCAAAGATGGTTATATACTGGCCCAACACGGTATCCTTGTCCCTTCTGGAGACGGAGAGGTGCTGGCCAGGGCCCTGTCTTTTCTTTATGAGAACAGGAAAGCCTCTAACGAGATGGCTGAGCGTGGAAGAAAATTTGTGCTTAATCATTATTCCGTGGAAAGGCTGGTAGAAGACGTTAAGTCGCTATACAGTGAGATCCTATCTGGTTGAGTGATGAGGATCGTTGACTTGTATGTGGGCTGGATTCAGAGGTAAGAAAGAAGCAATAAGTGACCCCAGTGAAATAGGCGCCAGAGGCGCATTTCACGGGGCAAGCAAGTAACGAGTGACGAGTTAAGAGCGGCTGATGACAGACATGAAAGTCTTGTCCATATATTACTATCTCTCCTTCTTTGCAGGAAGTTTTCTGCTTTCCGTGGTTTTGACACCTCTCGTCAGAAGAATGGCCCGGGCCACCGGACAGGTGGCCGTGCCCAAAGATACCCGGTGGCACAAAAAGGAAACCCCTCTCCTGGGAGGCGTAAGTATATTCTTCTCTTACATGATAGTCTGCGTTGTGGGTGGCTGTTTCGTGGGTTTTCCCATCTTTTCATTGCCTTTTCTTCCCATGTTGCTATGCGCAGCGGGAATTTTCTGTTTGGGCCTGGCAGATGACATATTCAACATGGATCCACAACATAAATTGGCTGGTCAGATTATCATAACCTCCATACTGGTATTCTTTGGTTTGAGGCTGGAGTGGACCGATTCAAACACAATCAACGTATTCCTCTCGATTATCTGGATAGTGGGGATTACCAATGCCTTTAACCTACTAGACAATATGGACGGATTATCGGCTGGTATCGCCGGTATTGCATGCCTTTTCTTTTTCCTAATTCATTACTTGAGCCCTCAAATGAGCTCCTTAGCCGGCCCTATCCTAATTATGAGTGCCATATACTTGGGAGCAATCTTGGGTTTCTTAATCTACAATTTCAACCCTGCCTCCATATTCATGGGTGATGCAGGGAGCCTTTTCATCGGTTTTCTTCTGGGTTGCATGACGGCCATCAGTAATCCTGCTAAGCCTGTCGGTGGAACGACCGGTTACTTGCTTTCCGTTATTGCCATCCCGATTCTCATCGTGTTTATTCCCATTCTGGATACAGGATTCGTAAGCGTGATGAGGAAGCTTTTCAATCGTTCCATATCCCAAGGGGGGCGGGACCATTCATCTCACCGCATGGTGGCTATTGGGTTTTCAGAGAGAAAGGCAGTCTTGATCCTCTATGCGTTCTCGGCTATATCAGGTGTAATCGCTCTGGCCATCGGGCGCTTTGGTACCGGCACCAGCCTGGTGGTTATGATCTTTTACCTCCTTCTAGTCCTCTTTTTCTGGATCTATCTGGCTAAGGTGAAGGTATATCCCGAGGAGTCCATCCTGAACCAGGCCGATCGGGGCGGCATCACGCCGATCCTGATCGAGGTCACTTATAGGAGGAGGCTGTTTGAAGTCCTTCTCGATTTGGTCTTGATCACGATAGCCTATTACACAGCTTATCTTCTGCGTTTTGAAGGCGTACTCGGGAAAAACTTCGATTTCTTTTTGAAGTCCTTACCCATCATGATTGCCTCTCAGATTTTTTGGTTCTACATAATGGGAATCTATCGTGGCGTTTGGGAGAGCACGAGCCTTAGAGATCTGAATGATTATATCAAGGCCATAACAGGCGGGACCGTGATGGCCATGCTCATTTTTCTTTTCGCCTATCGCTTTTATAGCTTTTCCAGGGCCGTTTTCGTCATCTATTGGGTTCTCATGCTTCTCCTTTTATCCCTTTCCAGGCTCTCTTTCCGACTATTTGAAGAAGGTATCAAAAAAAGGAATCCACAAGGGAAACCCACCCTCATCTATGGGGCCGGGATGGGCGGACAGATGGCTATGAGAGAAATCGAGACGAATCGAGATCTAGGCTTGGCGCTGGTGGGTTTTATTGACGATAATCCCCGGAAACAGAAAGGAAGAATTATGGGTTACCCTGTCTTTGGAGGTCAAGAGGGGCTTGATAGGATTATCAAAAAGCACAATATCCAGGAGATCATTGTTTCTTTTAAACAGAATGGGGAAGAGAGAAGGAAAGAGGTAAAAAATCTCTGCCGGAAATTGGGCGTGGAAGTTGAGGTTAAGCAGATGAGACTGGTGATAGGTTAGTGAAGCTTCGCCTCCCCGGCCTGTATCCCGCGGGAGCAAACCGACGAATTGATGGAGGGGTTATCTCATTAACTTGCAGCGAAGCGATGCTGGATACTGGCCTCCGGCGCGCAGAGCCTACGCCTCGGAGAGAGAACGGCGCTCAGCGGAAACCGGGGACCCGCCCCAAAGGGGTGGGGCCTGAGCGGAGCCAAGCGAGCGCGAAGAAAAAGAGCCATTTCTGGATGGAA
>DAOVAK010000197.1 GCA_030671095.1 Deltaproteobacteria bacterium
CAGCGGTTTGATCGCCCAGAAGGCGGCGTTGCTGGAGAAAATCAATAGGGAAAAGGATGAACTCAGGGACGAAAACCTAAGGCTGAGAAAGGAACTCAGCAAGAGATACAGTTTCAGCAATATCATAGGCAACAGTCGCAAAATGCAGGAAGTTTTCCACCTCATCAACCAGGTGGCCAAGAGTAACGCCTCAGTGCTTCTATTGGGCGAGAGCGGGACCGGGAAAGAACTTGTCGCCAACGCCATTCATTATGATAGCTTGCGTACAAACAAACCTTTGATCAAGGTGAATTGCGCTGCATTACCTGCCAACCTGGTGGAAGCGGAGTTGTTTGGTCATGAGAAAGGGGCCTTTACCGGAGCCGATCGCCAGAAGGAGGGTAAATTTGAACTGGCCAATGGAGGGACTATCTTCCTGGATGAAATTGGGGCACTTGCCCTGGAGAGCCAGGGCAAACTGTTGCGGGTCCTACAGGAAAGGGAACTGGAAAGGGTGGGTGGAACCAAGACCATTAAGGTTAACGTGCGGCTCATTGTCGCGACCAACAAAGACCTTGCCAGTGCCGTTGAGGAGGGCACCTTTCGCGAAGATCTATTCTACCGCCTGAACGTATATCCCATCTATCTGCCTGGCTTGAGGGAGCGGGAGGCAGATGTGCTTTTGCTGGCCGACTATTTCCTCGAGAAGTATGCGCAAGAATATGACAAGGATATAAAGAGAATTTCCACACCTGCAATCGATGCCCTCACACAATACCACTGGCCAGGAAACGTCAGAGAGTTGGAAAACTGCATGGAACGGGCGGTTCTCCTGTGCGATGACCAGGTGATTCACAGCTACCATCTTCCCCCCACACTGCAAACGGCTGAAGATACGGGCACACATCAGTCCCAATCCCTGAATGACGCCATTGAGAGATTTGAGAGGGAGTTGCTGATTGACGCATTGAAAAGTAGTCGTGGAAATATGAGACAGGCCGCCAAGAGTCTGGAAACCACCGAGCGAATCTTCGGATACAAAGTGAGAAAATACGACATAAATCCGAAGCAATATAAATAATGCCTACCGCAGTGCCTCCCATCTCCTTCCTGACAGGTCCCCAACACCTCTGATCCCTGCCTTCTGACGCGCCTGTGCTTGGCGAGATCTTGACGTCCGAGCCTTGACACACCGTAGTTAGAGCTTAATTTCTACTAGAGTGATAGGATATATCCCCTCGAAACAAATAGGGAAACTTCAAACCCCATCTCTCATTCTTGAGGGCCTCGTCATGCATTCAAAAGTAGAAACATCCCATCCGCAGAGAATCACACTCACTGATGGAATTCGCAGGAATTTCTTTGACAAAATCTTTCCTGGGACAGTCTCTGAGTTGGCGACCGTTAAGGGCTTGTCCTATAACTTGGTCTATAATCTCGTCCACGGAAGGATCCACTCCCTTTCTAAAAGCGATTACAGAAGAATATTCGGAGACGAACCACCCTATCAGGTGCCCAAAAGGGTCGATGGAGCGTTCTTCAGGGACATGGTAAGACTCTGGCTGTTCTTGAGCGATGATATAACGGAGTCGGATCTTTATGAGGAATTCTACAAGGGCAAGAAATTCAAGAGAGTGGACTATAGAATCTTCAGTGGTGAGATAAGGAGCATTGATCGAAGACTTGAGAGAATCATGGAGCAGAAATTTTTGGATCACGGGTTTGGCAGGTCAGAAATAGAAAAAGGGATACGAGATTTGGAACGGATGGGTGAAGAAGAAAGGGTTGATTATGAGGAGATAAGGCCTGCCTTGGACTATCTTGAAGATGCCTTGGAAGTTAATCCCTCCCGTATACTGAACCAGTGGTCGGAGCGTTATGAATCCGGGGAGCTGAGGACTGTGCCGGATAAAATATATGCGTATGCTTTGGAACTGAGAAAAAGAACAGAAGAGGCTGTCAGCTCCGGTTCCAGATTTGCACTCGAGAAACTGAAAGAAGAGATCTACGGAAGAAGAAGAGGACTGACGCTTTACTCTGAGGTAGAGGAGGAATTGGAGTTTTTGCGAAAATACGCCAGGAAGAGTCCAAAAAGATACTTGGGAAGAAGTATCAGTGTCTACAGAAAAACAAAACTAAAAAGGATAGCTTTCTGGAGGGCTCAGAAAATTAAGGATGATTGTAACGAATTCCTGGGGAACAGACTGGACCTTCCACTTAAATCTATCCCCAAATCCCATGCAAGATCCCGGATAGGCAGACTTCTTTCTTTTCTGAGGGGCTATTTAGTGAACAAAATGATAGACGCGGAAGACAGACCGGACGAGAAAACCATTCTGACGCCATACCGTTATAACAAAGAGGAATATAAGAAAGAAAAATATGGATATACGAGCGTGGACAGTGCAGCACGTGTTTTAGGGATGAGCAAAAAGGCATTCGACCTGTTGTTGTGTGAACACAGTGATGTATTCAAAAGAATTGGCATATACGCCGAAAAATGGTATCTGCCTAATTTGTATCTGAAGGAAATCGTGGAAAAAGAAGGCTTTGATTTAGTCGTATTGAAATATGAATCCCTGGCAAGAAATGGCAAGCGCTCGCCTTGCTTTTAATCTTTTCCTCTTTTAAAGCGTTTTAAGAAACGCTATAAGCGCATCTACCTTTTCCTCTGAAAGTTCAGGAAAAGCAGGCATATTCTTGAAAGGTGTTTTCAACTGCATACGGATATTGGCCTCGGTCACGGGACGGCCGCTCACCGGCAGTTTCTCCAACTGAAAGAGACGCTGCATGCCAGGACCAATCTTGTATTCAGCCTTATCTGAATGGTGGCAGGCCGAACAGCTTTCGGTAAAGACGATGGCCCCCTCACTGACAAGACCCTCTTGCGGTTCGACTGCGGGGGCCCTTTTCCCATATACTAACTCCCCACCAAAATAGCCAATGCCAATGACGACCACCAAGCAAACGGCATATATGGTCACAATATTCTTTAACGAGTTTTCAGTCCAAAAGCCCATGACAATGGCAATGAGGAGAAGAACCAGAAGTACACCCGCCAGTATGAGCTTCATGGTGATGGGAAAGATCAAATCTCCTGCAAAGCGATGTTGCCAGTCTGCATATCCCAGCACGGCCGTGGGCAACAGGGCGATAAGTGCCAAAACGATGCAGTGCCGTGCAGTTCGAGCAAGACTTTCTCGCCTAAAAAACATGGCTATCAAAACAAAAATAAATGCGCCCATCACGAGACCCATAACCAGATGGGTCAATGTGGGATGAAGGGGATGTGTGTAGCCAATTTTTGCCAGTATCTGATAGACAGATTCCATCGTGTTTGCGCTCCTTTCTCACTCCACTCTCACTCGCCTTCGCCAGGATGCCCCGCTGCCCCGCACCGCAAGCGGCATCTTCGACAAGCGGGATCTCCGCTTTGCTCCGAGAAGCACGGGCCTGCCCGCCATCGCGACCCTGTCCTCGCTCAGGCGAGGCGGGCGGGGAGGATCGGCGTTCGCCAAAAGCTTCGGCCCGATAAAATGGCGAGAGGCGACCGCGGCGTAGCCCGCAGGGCGCCCGTCCTCTCCATCCTCCGCAGTAGCCTGCTACGGAGGACGGGCGCAGTAGCCCTGCTACGGAGGATGGAAAGCCGGGTGGCTTCGGCGTAGTTCCGCTTGGCTTTGCCACAGATGCCCCGCCCTGTGGGCGGGGAGCTTCACTTCTCAGTAAGCCCAAAAGAGCAAAGTGTCCATGGTGTTCGTTTATGGGATTTTCATCGGGTTCAAATCCATCATGGAGCCATCCTTTTTAGGCACATAAGACTACGGAATTTGCAATTTCAGGGCAACCCTTATTCTAAAAATACAGTAATCTTACCCGGAAAATACAGTATTGAGCCCATTGACCACCGCATAATTTATCACAAAAATCGACTTAATGCGCTTAAAAGTAGCCTTGATAAGCCCAAAAAATCCAAAGGAGGTGCTCCATCAAACGAAGTCTAATAACGGTCTTTGGAGCAAAAGCCGTCCTTGTATAATGCATGTTGTAACTAAAAAGCGGGATTTGCGAAAGAGTAGGCTATTTTGTAATGGGTGTCAGGTCTCAACAAGCTGTTGCCCAAACCGGATTATCAATTCTTACCAAATCCCAATTTACGCATTGCCCATTGGGTGTGGAAATGGGTCCTGATGCCTTTTCTGAAAAGACTAGGCCGGGAGAGCCTCGGTATGAAAGAAAAGGCATCAGGAGCCAACCAGGAGCCCAAGCTGAGGTTTGGGCAACAGCCTGTCAACATATGACAGACTGCAATTTGGATTTTGTTGAAAGTTGAGACCTGACACCTTTTCGGAAATCACAGTTCATCCCTTGCGTATCAAATGGACCGTTCGGGATTCATGGGGCTCCACGAGTCGCAAAGACCGAGGGGTACCTCCCGTCTTTTCAAATGGGCACTGAACGAGTATAGATTTCTCAAGGGAGTGAGAACTGTGGTTGATGACGCTGAAGAAAAGATTGAACACTACGGAAAGAGGATGAAGTTGAAGGGAGAGCTCGTATTATTCCAGGATAAATCCCAGAGCCTCGCGGGAGAAGAAAATGGCAAGGGTGAAGGTGGCCTGAATATTCAAGGAAAACGGACGTTTAAATCATAGCTTTTTACCAGCTTCGCGTAGGCTGAGAACTGCGCCAATCATGCCAAAAGTGACAAGGATGAGACCTAGACCGGCTATGGCAGAAAGAGGCTCATGGAGGAGGGGCACGGCAACTAGAGCTGCCGTACCTGGCACGGCAGCCGTCATCATGGTTGTTACAACCGGTCCCAAAGCAGCGACAGCTCGGGTATAGGCGAGCAACGCCACAATGACAGATAGAAAGCCTTGAAAGATGCCCTGGAGGAATACCTCGCCCAGGGGTGCGATTAAAAGGTTAGAAGGCAAAAAGACAAGATAGACCGGAAGGTAGGCAATCATGGAGAGAACTGCCACAATAGCCGTTGCCTGAAAAGGAGTGACGCGCCATGCTCTGGCAAAAACGGTATATGCAGACCAGGATATGGAGGCCCCAAGGAACAGCATGTCCCCCCACATTTGATCTGATGTGGTGAACGCTAAACTCTCTCTCGCCATAAGCCCCATACCGCAGAAGATCACCACAAGACTGACGATCCGCGTCGGGCCAACTTTTTCCTTGATCATCAAAACAGCAAACAGGGTGGTGAACAGCGGCAACATACCCGTGATGAGCACGCCACCGTGAGCGGTTGGCGCAAATGAAAAACCGACGTAGGCAAATAATGCAAAAGCTGGCCCTGCGCTCAGTGTAATTGCTGCAACTTGACCAGGCTTGAGCCCCCCAAATCCGTTTCGAATGAGAACTGGTAGCATGATAATTCCGGACACGCCGAAGCGGAGCGCTGCCAAATCAAAAGGTGTCAATACGCCAGATGCGCCGTAACGGGAGAGGACCAGAAAGCTTGACCACAAAACCACAACGGCCAGGGAACAGGCGATTCCTATGATCTGTTCGCGGCGAGAGCCTACACTCATCCATTTTCTCCTAAGCGTGAGAGGACTCGTTTCCCGACGAGGGGAGAATAGGGAAAAGAGGGTTGGGTGTCAATGATAAGTTGCAGACACGATGTTGTCACGGAGGGTTATCTAAATTTGCTCATGGGGCACCATTTGGGAGCGCTCAGTTATTTTCAATCTTCCAAAGGGTTCTTAAGCTTCGAGAAAGGACAATCAAACTAGCCGTAGATATTTTAGGCCGAAATGACGGCAGGGATTGGGTGATGGGAGTAAGTATAGGCTATGATACATTCCCCCATATCAGACTCCCCATTTCTGGCCCCCCGGTCTGTGCCGTCCCCGGGGAGAATTAGGGGGGCCGGGCCGGGCGGGGGGAGCGAGCAGAGTCAGGCGGGGGTTAGCCCCGCGAGGCCGGGCCC
>DAOVAK010000581.1 GCA_030671095.1 Deltaproteobacteria bacterium
AAAGTAAGCAGCGGTATTTGGGGGCATGGGTGAGAGCTCCCCGCTATAGCCTGCCACCTCTATGGACAGTCCCTTTTCTCTCATCTTGGTGGCATCCAGGGACTTATCCTTGGTGGCCAGCTCTACTCTGCCGCCTCGGTAAGTGGAGAAGTCAGTATATCTCATCCCGTCATGATTCTCGTCATGATAGTTGATGAGGTGATTGAAGACGGTCTGGAAGTTTTCGGTTGCCTCTAGTGCCTCTACGATTCTTGTGGTGTCGAATTTGACCCCTTCCATCGCCTTCAACAGGCACATTAGGTTGGAGTAGGCATAGCCAGAGATCAGGTCCGGTTTTCGCTCATATTTTTCCCTGAAGGCCTTGTAGAAGGGTGCCCATGTCGGGAACATATCAGTATTCAGGTCCGCTGTCACAGTCTGATAGTGGCCGTCTGAAATGGGGCTTAAGAGAATCCGGGGTGGCCCTAAATAGATCAATGAATCAGGCAACAGGTGGGTGTAGCCGGCAACAACCACACCATCCAATCCCTTGGGGACCGTGGGCAAAAAATGAGCTGATGCCCAGCCTGAGGAGGCAATGACTCTCGCATCAAGCGCAGAGTTTCTGATCCACTGCATGACGTTTTGTGCATCCGCCATCGTGCCGTAGACGATAATGTTCTTTGCCCGTGTCTGCTTGAATATGGCCATCTGGGCACTGAAGTCGCTCTCTCCTGAGACATAGCTCTCTGTTGCCACGGGCTCCACCCCAACCCTCCTGAGCCTCTGTCTGACCACCTCCACACCTGCCTTCCCGTAAGGAGAATCTTCGTAGAAGAATGCAATCCTGTCTCCTCCGAGGATGATCTTGGTATAGTCGGCAATGAGCTTTCCTAAATCATTATCAGATATGTTTCCCCTGAACACATACCTGTTAAGGGGTTGGGTTAGCTCTGGTTGAGTGGACAGGGTGATCATGGGAATCTTTGCCTTGCTCACCACTGGAACCAAGGCCAATGCGCAGGTGCTATTGACCGGGCCCAGTATGGCGGCGACCTTATCCACTTCGATCAATCTCTGGGCCTGCCTGACCGCTTCCTCAGGGTCCCTTTTGTCATCAGCCACGATCAGCTCAAAAGACTGCCCCTTCATCTCCTTTATCTGGCGGGCCTCGTCCAGGGCAAGCAGGGCGCCGTCTATCATATCAATCCCCAGCAATTCTAAGGCCAATGGACCACTTAAGGTCCCGATCAGGCCGATCTTGATGGGTTCAGGTGCGGCAGCGGCGCCGACATCACTGGCCACGATCAACGAACCCAGTGACCAGAAAAGGTAAAGGGTAATACTAAAAACCAGGGTAATACATCGCTTTTTCGACATTTTAAAACCTCCTTTTCGGCAAAAAATTAATCTTTAATTTGTTGGTCTTCTATGGATGACCTCCTCGGCCAGTTCCATAGCCACGCTTATAGGTTTTCATACTGGGGATTTCTACCCTCGTCCATACCATTTCACAGGAATTTGCGGTTATAACTGGCAAGATAAGTGCCAAAAAAAGGCAGCGCCCTTCACCCAAGAGATAACCTGCTGAAAGCACAGAGAATTATTTTTGAGCGCATGGATTAAATAGTGCCCGAAGCCTTTGGAAGAAGAGGATTAAATGGGACAGGGTCATGGGTTAAGAAGGCACCGATTTAGTAGAAATTATCTTGTCAATTCAAATAGTTCGCCTGAAATACCCCTTCTCACGACTCTCTTTGTGCCTCATCTGGCATAAATGGGACACTGGGACACTTCAATTGGGACACAGGACACTGGCATCCTGTATTTAGTGGCCCCGAACTTGTATAGATGAGAAAATAGGCAAGACCTGAAGACAAGCGGGAGGGTTGGTAAATGTGCTTTGCCACGGAAGATCTCCGTTCTTCGCCAGGGCTCGCTCAATTTCTGGGTTTTAGAATCTATATAGTATGCTGGAGTTATTTATATCTTTTCCGCTATTATACTGGCAACGACCTTTCGACTTTCTACAATTCCCTCGCGATAGTAAAGACACCGGAAATTACGAAACATATTAAGAAGCTCATTGTGCTTCAGTAGATATTCTGTGTTCCTTGGTTTACCAAACTGAGTTTGGTCAACAATAAAGGTTTCATATACCACCATGCCCCCCTTGTGCAGCCCATCTTTAATCTGTGGGATAAGGGAGCGTTGCAGATAATTGAAGCAGATAATCACGTCATAGACACCCTTTTCAACATGATAGTTACCCTCCAGATCAGCAACCTGAACTCTGATAGTAACACCGGCATTCCGTGCCGAACTGAGGGCAGTATTTACTGCCTCAGCTGATATATCAACACCTTCTACGTCAAAGCCCATCTTTGCAAGAAAGATTGCATTCTGACCGGCACCCATAGCGACATCTAGTGCTCGTCCTTTTGGCAAAACCTCTACGTTCTCTACCAACAACCGGGCTGGCTCAAGGCCGCTCCCATGAATATCGATCATCTTAGTGCCACTCTATTGCGCTAACCCAGGCGCTGATGCCCCTCAAGCATACACTTATCCCGAATTTCGCAAAGCTCAGTCCCGGGTATGGGTGTCCCTTTTCAGGCACGAAAAAGCACATGCACCTTTGCCGGCCAATGGTGAAGATGGAGGCGGGCGGGCCGTCTCATCAATAATGCCCAGTATCTCTTTGTCTGGCTATCTCATACTTACACAGCCGCCCGCCTGGATCATCGGTAAAGAGTATGCATAGCAGACTTCCCAGTTCGTTG
>DAOVAK010000109.1 GCA_030671095.1 Deltaproteobacteria bacterium
GGCTCCCTTCACGGCCTACGCAATCTGGTTCGCCAAAGAACGATTGCCCCTCATCAATGGTCTTCAAGTGGCCGTAGGGGGCCTTGGTGCGCTAACGGGTACAGCACCTGTGGAAGCTGCCCTTCAGATCACAGACTGGCGAGGGGTATTCACCGTGTTGGCTGTGCTTACGCTGGCAGTGACTGCAGCCATATTTTTTGTGGTACCGGACCGCAAGCCCGAGGGAGGTAGCGCGAACCTGAAAGATCAGTTGCGCGGTATTGGCAGGGTCTATTCAAGTTTTGTTTTTTGGCGTATCGCACCCTGGTCAGTCATGACCCAGTCCACCTTTCTTGCCGTGCAAACCCTGTGGGCAGGGCCCTGGATGAGGGATGTGGCAGGCTTTGATCGGATGGGCGTTGCCAAGGGACTTCTGATGATTGCAGCGGCGATGATTGCCGGTTTTGCTCTACTGGGGGCATTGGCGGAGCGCTTGGGCAAGTTGGGAATAAAACCACTCCATGTGGCCGTATTTGGCATGAGCGTGTTCATGGCTGTGCAAGCACTGATCATCTTAGAGTGGGCGCCCTTAACCATCCCCCTTTGGATACTTTACGGTTTCTTTGGTACCACGGGTATCATCACATATGCATTGCTGTGCCAAATTTTTCCGGAGAGTCTTGCAGGTAGGGTAAACACGGGCCTCAATGTGATGGTGTTTGTGACGGCCTTTGGCGGGCAGTGGGGTATTGGTGAAGTTATTAATCTTTGGCCCATTTCTCCTGATGGGAATTACTCAGCGGTGGCCTACAAGGCAGGCTTTGGTCTCATGCTGGCGCTTCAGGTAATCTCGATGCTCTGGTTCATCATCGCGAGTCTCATGATGCGGAGACAGGAAAACAAAATCTGATGGCTACCAGTATCTATAAGGGTACGGGTGATACCACCACCATGGATAAGGCCCATAGGGGCGCGGATACGGATAAGGTCGCTCTTTCCTTTCCGCCGGCCAGAGGTGTAATTGTCTGACCAGGATAAGGGGATAGGCATACTGGATATCGCCCAATGGCAAAACCCTCTTCTCCTTGATCTCACCGGCTACAGTTACTTCCCTATCGCGTGAGTATATGGCCACATCCAGAAAACCATCATAGAGGGCCAAGAAACGACCGTCAGATTGATCAATGGCCTTTGGCCTTCCCTCCCTATCAGTAGGTTTTTGCAAGACCTCTATCAGGGTCCCTTCTTTCTGGTTCTCAGCCTTGATGATCACGCCGCCCCAGAGGACCAGTTTTCCACTGTATGCCTCAGGGTCTTGCAGAACCTCCTTGAAACTGAGATCCCGCGCCACTTGATCCCTAATGTCTTTTGAAATGACCGGCGCACAGCCAGCAATGATGAGGATGAGAAATGCTCCGATCAGTGCGGTGTGAATTCTCTGTTTCATTAATTTCTAATACCCTATTGGGAATTTAAGGTTTATTTTGGGGTATACAAGGTTTTTGGGCATAGCACAAGTTCGTCAATACAGCATGATGCCCATCGTTTCCTTCTGAGAGAGTCCTTTTTGTAAATTTATTTTTTCTTCCGTGTTTTTTTATTATAGAAGTATAGTCGCTTGATGCTTTGCTAAGAACATATGCTTTTGAAAGTTCTTCTGTGCATGAGAGTGAGACTTCGCGATGACTAAATTAGAACAAATTGCCGATCGTATTCTTTCTTGGTATGCCCGTCACAAGCGCGACCTTCCCTGGCGTAACACGAGGAATCCTTACTTCATATGGGTCTCAGAAGTCATGCTCCAACAGACACAGGTGGACACAGTGATTCCATACTACCACCGCTTTTTGAAGCAGTTCCCCACCATTGAGGCACTGGCAAAGGCATCGCTTCAAGAGGTGCTAAAAGCGTGGGAGAATATGGGCTACTACGCCCGAGCGCGCCATCTGCACGCTGCAGCTCGAGAGGTTGTGAAACGAATGGGCGGTAAGATTCCCAAGACCTGGGATGAACTCATTCGTTTGCCAGGTATCGGAACCTATACCGCCTCTGCCATCTTGAGTTTCGCCTTTGATAAGAGATTCCCTACTGTGGATGGCAATGCACGACGGGTCCTTTGCCGTTTGTACTCTATCCAGAAGCCGATCGACCGAAGCAGTACTCAAAGAGAGATTCATGCGTTGGCGGCCAAAATTATCCCGTCTGAAGACCCTGCTAGCTTCAACCACGGGATCATGGAACTTGGGGCTACTATCTGCAGGCCTCGGAGCCCTTTATGTAACACCTGTCCCGTCGGGGATCTCTGCCTCGCCTTCAAAAAAGGGTTGGAGGAAGCATTGCCGATCATGAGGGAAAGAAAACCCCTCCCCCACAAAGAGATGACTGCCGCCGTTGTTGGGGATAGGCGAGGGCGATTGCTAATTGTTCAGAGGCCCAACAAAGGTCTCCTTGGCGGTCTGTGGAAGTTTCCTGGAGGCTTGAGAGGACCAGACGAGACCCTTCAACAAGGCTTGCGCAGGCGTGTGCGGGAGGAGTTGGGGATAGGAGTTAAGGTGAGAGAGGCCCTTACGTCCGTAGACCATGCTTATACCCATTTTCGGATCACTCTCCATGCATTCCGTTGTGCAACGCGGAACGGCAAGCCCAGAGCCATCGACTGCGATAAGTACCAGTGGGTAACGCCTGACAGGTTAGACGATTTCCCCTTTTCAAGGGCAGATCGAAAAGTGATGGAGGCCCTCTGGGAGAAGAATGCCTGAAATAAGCGGTTTACGATTTCCGTAAATAAATACAAAAATCGTAATTCTTCTCTTGACAAATTGTTTACTAATGCGCAATATATTTACGATATATGTTTGGTAAGTCCTCTTTCGTATACATTTTGGCTGGAAGGGAGGTTAAATGGCCAGCAAATCCAATCACACAAACTCCAAGAAGCATGGACAGATCCTTGAGACCGCAGAAAGCCTGTTTACCCGCCACGGCATAAAGCGGATCACCGTGGAGGAGATCTGTCAAAAGGCGGGTGTTAGCAAAATGACGTTTTACAAGTATTTTTCCAATAAAACAGACCTTGTAGAGCATATCTGGAATAACTGGATCGAAGAGGGTTTTGAGAAACTGGATGAGATCAATGCATTGGATATCCCTTTTCCGGAAAAGATAGAGATGATGTTTAAGTGGAGAACAGAGTTGGTCTCAAAGATGAGTACGGAATTCATTGAAGAGGTCCTTCCCATAGATCTTGAACACGGAAAGGTCACGGAGCGCTTTCTGAAGTTTATCGTAGATGCCCAAAAGAAAGGGGATATCCGGCCGGAAATCCGTCCAGAATTCATTGCGGTGATCATTGATAAAATGCACGAACTGGCACGCGATGAGAAATTAATGAGAATGTATCCCAGCTATATAGAGTTTAATCGTGAATTAAAGGATTTTTTTTGGTTCGGGCTTCTTCCTCGGCCCACTCATCCTAAGGAATAATAGACCAGAAGGAAGGCAGATTAACCAGAGGCAAAACTGCGTTTAGATAAGAGAAGGACACTATGATGAAAGGTGTTTTCTATGGGTCACAGTAAACGATTATGGATTTCGGTAATCCTTATTATTTTGATCCTCATTTTGACCGGCGCAGGAATCCTTGTCCTGATGAAGACGGGCAAAGAGAGCACTGCCAAGATTCAAGAGCCTCCACGCCGGGTAGCCGTGGTGCTTCAAGAACTTGTCCCGCGGCCATTCACTAAGACGGCGGAGGCTTACGCCACGGTATCACCCCTAAAAAAGGGAACGGTGAGTGCCAGGATCGCTGGGCCGATAGAACAAATCTCGCCCGATGCTGAACCTGGAAGGTCCGTGTCCAAAGGGGAAGTGCTTTGCCGAATAGAGGAGACTCGGTATGAGATAGCCCTGGAAAAAGCCGAGGCGTCCCTTAATAAATTCAAGGCGCTGCTGAAGATTGAACGCAGCGATAACGAAAAGCGAGCAGCCCTTTTCAACATCGCCAAACAGAGGTTTGAACTTGCCAAGTCAGATTACGGTCGCAAAAAGGTCTTGCACGAAAGGAAGCTTATTGCGAAACAGGCGCTTGAAATTGCTGAAAGCCAACTGGAGCTTCAGCGATCAGAGTTGGAGAATGCTAGAAGTGAACTCCGAAAACGCGAGTCCCGGATTCAGTCCGTTCAGGCAGACATTGCCTCTGCTGAAGCTGAAATCAAGAGGCTTAAGGAAGACTTGTCAGACACACTCATTCGCGCCCCTTTTGACGGCGTCATTGGCGAGCGCTACGTGGAAGTGGGTGATCAAGTCTCACGCAATCAGAAGCTTTTCACGGTCTTGGATGTCTCCACAGTAAAGGTCATTGCGCGTATCCCTTCCCATGAGATTTCTCGTGTGAGGCAGGGAGTCACTGTCCGGGTCACCACGAGGGCTTACCCCGAAATGGGATTCGTGGGTCAAGTGGCCTACATTCACCCAGAGGCAGACCCCAAAAATCGGACCTTTTCTGTGCAAGTCCACGTCAAAAACAGAAAGGAGCCCATGCTTCTGCCTGGAATGTTCTCAAGAGTCCAGATTCCTCTTCAGAAATTCGATAAGGCCCTGATGGTTCCCCGTGATGCACTCCTGGAAGATGAAAAAGGTCACTATCTGTACGTGGCGGACAAGTCAAACCGTCAGGCACGAAGACGGGATGTGCTCGTTGGAGAGCTTGGACCAGAGGAGGCCCTCATCGTCTCAGGTGTCAAAACAGGCGAGGCCCTCATCGTCAGGGGCCAAGAGCTTCTAAATGACGGAGCGTTTATCCATTGGGAGAAGCAGGGTCCCGATCCGTCTTCAGATCAAATTCAGCAAGCCGATAAGTAGAAAGGACTCGTGGCAAGACAATGGTCCGTTTTTTTGTCCGCAACTCTGTTTTCGTGAACCTCCTGATGATCGTCATATTGGTTGCAGGGGTTTTTATCTACTTTACGATCAGTCGTGAGATCTTCCCCGAGTTCTCCCTAGATTCCATTTCCGTTACAACTGCCTATCCTGCGGCATCCCCTCAAGAGGTGGAAAAACTCATCACCATTAAGATCGAGGATGAAATTGCTGATATTGACGGTGTGGACAATATCTATTCTGAATCTCAGGAAGGCCTCTCCCTGATCACCATAGAACTAAGGAGCGGCGCCGATTTAGATCGCGCACGCAATGATATTTCCTCGGCCATAGAAAGAACTGAAGACCTCCCTGAAGATGCTGAGGATTCCGTGGTGGCGGAAGTCAAGAACGCATTCCCGGTGATCACGGTCTCTCTGTATGGCACTCTTCCCGAACTGAGCATGAAGGATCTGGCTGAGGAGGTTCGAGACGAATTACGCAGCATTCCTGGGGTGGCCACAGTTTACATCTCTGGGGCCAGAGACCGGGAAGTCTGGGTGGAGGTGGATCCCAGACGCTTAGAGCAATACCAGCTGAGTCTTAGGGACATCCAGGGGGCCCTGGAGGCGAGGAATCTCAATCTTCCGGCGGGAACCATAAAGTCGGATCAGGGGGAATTCCTCGTGCGCACGGTGGGAGAAATTTTAGAGGCCCGCCAACTGGAGGATGTCATTGTCCGCTCTGATCCTGACGGGAACCTGTTAACCCTTTCTCAGGTGGCGCGGATTCGGGACGTGTTTGAGGAACCTGTGACCTTTGGTCGCTTTAACGGCCAGCCGGCCATGAATCTTGCGGTGAGCAAAGAGAAAAAGGGCGATGCCATTGCCATATCTCAAGCGGTGAGAAAACTTGTTGCAGAATATGAAAAGAGGCTTCCGCCAGGGGTACATCTGGACGTGTTCAACGATTTTTCCATATATATCAAGAACCGGCTAAACACGCTCATCAGAAACGGGGTTGCGGGATTTGCACTGGTTCTCATTGTCCTGGGTGTCTTCTTCAACGTTCGCGTCTCTGCAATGACAGCCCTAGGGATTCCGGTATCCTTCGCAGGAGCCCTGATTCTTATGCAGGCCTTTGAGATATCTCTGAACATGATGTCCATGTTCAGTCTCATTCTTGTGCTTGGGATCATTGTGGATGATGCCATCGTGGTCTCAGAAAACACCTACCGATACATGGAATCAGGTATGTCCCCAGAAGACGCGGCCGTGAAGGGCACAAATCAGGTGATGGCTCCCGTGGTGGCCACCATCCTCACCACTATCGCCGCCTTCCTTCCCATGCTGCTCATTGGTGGAACCATGGGAAAATTCCTTTCTGTGCTCCCGAAGGTGGTCACGTTTGCCCTCTTGGCGTCCCTCGTGGAAGCCCTGATTATCTTGCCTTCCCATCTGGCAGATTGGTCCCCGAGGCGTGTTCGCGACCTGTCCACCAACCGTTCAGAAGTATGGTTAAATAGGATCAAGAAGGTTTACACACGATTCCTTCGTCTTTGTCTGAAATGGAAATATGTCAGCCTTGTGGCAAGCTTTGGAATCACGGCCTTGATTATTACTTTTGCTGCCACAAGGATCCCATTTGTCTTGTTTCACGAATTTGAGTCCACACAGTTCTTTATCAACGTGGAGACGCCCGTTACGTCTAAACTGGAGGATACCCGAGATGTGATTACCCGCATCGAGCGGCTGGTAATGAAAAATCTCCCCCCTGCCGAGCTCAAATCACTGGCCACCAATGTGGGGCTTATCTTTCTGGATGTGAATCGTATTGTCCGGGGTTCCAATGGAGGTCAGATTATTGTGGAACTTACAGAGGCCCACAAACGTGAGCGCTCAAGCAACGAAATCATAAAGGCATTACGCAAATTGACCGAGCGGGTACCCGGGGCCACCAAGATTCAGTATCTCACACCACAGGCAGGCCCTGGAGGTCCCGCCATTGAAATTCGAATCGTGGGGGAGAACCTTGAGGTCCTTCAGCAGATAGCGGAAGAAATTAAGGGCTACCTATCCACCATTCCTGGGGCGAAAGATATAAGGGACGACTTCTTGCCTGGGAAAAAGGAGCTTCTGATTGTGGCCCGACCCGAGGCCAAGAGTCTGGGGCTGGACGTGAGATCCATTGCCATGCAGGTGAAAAATAGCTTTTATGGAGCTGAGTCTTCCAAGATCCTTCGCTCTGACGAGGATATCCCTATCATGGTGAAGTACCCTGAAGACTATCGGGCTCGCCCATCGAGCGTGGAAGATCTTGTTTTGACGACCCCAACTGGGGAGAAGGTCTACTTCAGGGAAGTGGCGGAGGTCCAGGAAGGGAAAGGATATACCAAGATTGTGCGGTCAGACGAGAAGCGCACCATTACGGTCCTGGGGGACGTGGATGAAAAAGAGGGTAATACCCTCAAGATCACCAGCCAGGTCCAAAGGCACTTCCAAGATCTGGGTAGTCGTTACCCGGGTTACAAATTGGAATTCAAAGGAAAAAGACAGGAGATTGAGCAGTCTCTCATGGATCTTCTGAGAAGTTTTGGTGTGGCCATCCTCCTCATCTATTTGATCTTGGGGGCCTTGTTCAAGTCCTATATTCAGCCTCTGGTGGTCATGTTGGCCATTCCCTTTGCGGCCAACGGGGTGGTCTTGGGGCATGCCGTCATGGGAATAAACCTGGGATTCCTTTCCTTCATGGGAATGGTCGCATTGGGCGGGGTGGTGGTCAATGATTCCCTGATATTGGTGGATTTTATCAATCAGAGAAGGAAGGCGGGGCATTCTCTCATCGAGTCTATCGTATATGCTGGGCGAATTCGTCTTCGACCGATCCT
>DAOVAK010000524.1 GCA_030671095.1 Deltaproteobacteria bacterium
AGGCGGCTGTAACCCCACTGACTTATGTGGTGGTGAAATTCTTGAAGCAAAAAGAGGGGCTGGATGTCTACGATCATGAGACAAGGTTCAACCCTTTTTCGATTTCGAAATAGGAAGTCAATACGTCTTACATCAATCAACCTTCCGCATAGGGGGCGATAATTGAGAGGTCAACGCTCTTCTAATTCGTGCGATGTGGCCGTTGTTGGCAGTGGTCCGGCAGGATCCATATCGGCCCTCTCCTTGGCAAGAGAAGGGGTGAGGGTGGTGGTCATAGAGAAGGAGACGCTACCCCGGCACAAAATCTGCGGCGGAGGCGTTGTTCACAGGGCCCTCCGACTTCTACCCGTTGACGTTTCAGCCGCTATTGAGAGGAAGTGTTACGTGGCGGAAGTGAATCTGGTATCCGCTCCACTCCATTTTACCTCAAAGCGGGAAGAGCCAATGGTCTCAATGACCATGCGAGAGCGCTTCGACTTCCTCCTGGTATCGGCGGCCAAAGAGGCGGGAGCAGAAGTCCGCGAGAGATGTCAGGTGCAGGATCTAATGATCCATGCCGATAAAGTTGAACTGGTAACAAGCAAAGGTCCCCTATTTGCTCAATTTGTGGTCGCCGCCGATGGCGCAGGGAGTATTGTCGCTAAAAGGGCTGGATGGAAAGAAACGCGTAACTTTGCTCCGGCGTTGGAGTGTGAAGTTGTTGTCAGCGATGAATCATTAGAGCGATTGAGTCATGTGGCCAGGTTTGATTTTGGCTTGATGCCATCCGGCTATGCGTGGACATTCCCGAAAAAGGATCATCTCTCCATGGGTGTTTTGAGTATGCGGCCGGGCCCGATGAAACTGAATAGGATGTTTGAGCAATACCTGGAACTCATCAACCTGGACGGTGTTGTCACCATCAAAAGACGGGGCTCTTTGATTCCTGTCAGCCCCAGAAAAGATGGCTTTGTAAAGAACAGGGTGCTTTTGACCGGAGATGCGGCAGGCCTCGTGGACCCCGTTGTTGGAGAGGGGATCACCTCTGCAGTCATGAGCGGGATGATCGCAGCCAAGGCCTTGCTTGAGGGAGCTTTTAATGAGGCGAAGGTAAAGGAATCTTATGAATCAGAGCTTTCGAAGAAGATACTTCAAGAATTAAGATTGGGCAGAGTGCTGGCAAAACTGATTTACGATTATCCGGGACTGCTCCGTCGGCTGTTGGCGTTGTATGGCCAGGAATTCACGGAGGCTGTGACTGATGTGGTTACAGGGGAAAAGACCTACAGAAAATTAATGTCCACGCCGTGGAATTATCTGCAATTATTCCGAATCTGGTATCGGACGCGGAAAGAGAAGTATGGGCATTAGCGAAGATAGGGTCATACCAGGCAGCCTGTCCACAGTCAGTATCCCCCTTTTACTAAAGGGGGGCGGTGAGCCTGTCCGACAACCTCCTAAATCCCTCCCCCTGGAGAGACTGTGTCGCAATTCGACAAAACCGTCATTCCGGGCGAGCCCCGCAAGCCTGCCCCGTACTCGATACGGGGTTGGGCGAGACCCGTGGTTCGACAGGCTCACCACCCTGAGCGAAGTCGAAGGGGAATCCAGGAAAATCGCGGAAAATCAAATGATTCTGGATCTCCCGCCGACTTCGGCGGGGGATGACGAATTGCGACACAGTCTCGGATGGAGGAGGGCAAGCGTGGGGGTGTAGAGCTTTTTTCATATCATCGAAAGGTTATGAACAATGGATTTTTCTTTGAGTGACGAGCAGAGGGATATCAAAAGAGCGGCAGCGGAATTTGCGCGAGGTGAGTTTACACCGGACTTGGCACAGGACTGCGAGTTGAACCACCGGTTTCCCAGAGAGCTTTTCAAAAAAGCGGGTGAACTGGGTTTCGTTGGTCTGGATTATCCTGAGGAAATAGGCGGCGGAGGCCTGGGCGTCCTGGAGAATGTCCTTGTCATAGAAGAGTTTTGTAAGGCAGATTCAGGTCTGGGCATGGCCATGCATCTCGCCTACTTACCTGCCAAGATTGTGAGAATCTTTGGCACCCCCCAGCAGCAAGAGAAGTACTTGGCTCCCCTTGTGAGGGGCGAATGGGTTTCGGCCGTATCATTCACTGAACCGGATCATGGCAGTGATCTGACCCGGATGGATACCACCCTGGAAGAGAAAGAGGATGGGTTTGTTCTGAATGGAACCAAGATCTTTACCACCAATGCGGCCTACGCGGATTTTTTCATTATTCTGGCTCAGGAAGATCAAGAGGCTCAGGCGGGGAAAGGGATGACCACGATTCTGGTTAAGCCGGACCCTTCTTCATGGCTCGGCGGTAAGATGGAAATCAATGAGATTCCCCATAAGATGGGACTAAGGATGACTTCCAGTGGTGAATTGGTTTTCCATGATCTGAAATTGCCCAAAGAAAACATTTTGGGAGAGAGAGGACGTGGTCTTCTCAATGTCCTCGACTTCTTGGATGAGAGCCGGATTGAAATAGGGGCTCAAGCCCTGGGCAATGCCCAAGGCGCATTTCTGAAGGCCTTGAATTATGCGCGAGAGCGAAAACAGTTCAAAAAATCCATTATTACATTCCAGGCCATCGGCCATCGGCTGGCGAGGATGTGGAGCCAGCTTCAATCCCTCAAATGGATCACCTACCAAGCGGCCTGGCTGTGCGACCAGGGGCCTGACACATCCGATGATGTCAAGGCCCTTTTTACCTCCATGGTGAAACACCACGTGCCTGAGACGGCCAAAACGATCATTGATGAAACAATTACTGTGTTCGGGGGCTATGGGTATTTTCTGGATCAGGATGTGGAACGGAGGTACCGGGATAATCGCATTGTGGAAATGTATGAGGGGACCGTGGAAGTTCAGTTGAACAACATGGTTCGCGTCCTAAAGAAGATGAATCTGGATTTCATCAGTTCTACACTTCTTTAGCCAGCAGCGGCCAGCTAACAAGGGGTCGCTAAAATGCTAGCCGTTACCAATAAACACACAATAAATG
>DAOVAK010000540.1 GCA_030671095.1 Deltaproteobacteria bacterium
TCAAACAAAATCAACTGAGGGAGTGAAATCGGTTATGAAGATAATGGTTACTGGAGGAGCGGGATTCATTGGGTCCAATGTGGTGGATGCCTATCTTAGGGCAGGTCATCAAGTGGTCGTGGTAGACAATCTTTTTACGGGAAAGCAGGAGAACGTAAATCCGGAGGCCAAGTTCTATGAAATGGACATACGTTCCGAGGAAATGGAGGGTGTAATAGAAAGCGAGCGGCCTGATGTCCTGAACCACCACGCAGCCCAGATCAGCGTCCCCATATCTGTGGCTGATCCGCTGCTGGATGCTGATATCAACATCAAAGGACTGCTGAACCTCCTGGAAAAGGCCGTGAAACAGAATGTTAACAAATTCATTTTCATCTCATCAGGGGGTGCAATCTATGGAGAGGCGGCAGAGTATCCCACTTCTGAGGATTATCCGCCAAAGCCCCTTTCTCCTTACGCCATCTCGAAACTTATTTCTGAATATTACCTTGCCTACTACAACCACCAGTACGGTCTCGATTATACGGTCCTCAGATATGCCAATATCTATGGTCCTCGCCAGATACCCCATGGGGAGGCAGGTGTGGTGGCCATCTTCATGGAAAACCTGTTGAAAGGGGAGCAATCCACCCTCAACCATTTTCCCGATGACGCAGAGGGCATGGTACGGGACTACTGCTACGTGGAAGATGTGGCGGAAGCAAACTTGGATGCCTTGTCAAAAGGAAATGGCGAGTTCTTTAACGTGGGAACAGGTAAAGGAACAAAGACCCTTCAGCTCTACCGGATCATTTATGAGGCTGTCAGGGAAATGCGGCCGGATATCTCAGAAGATTTATTCACGCCGGTGCGAGAACCGGCCCGCCCGGGAGATATAACCAGGAGTTGCCTCAAAGTGGAAAAGGCGGAGGATGGATTGGGTTGGGTTCCGAAAACCAGCCTGGAAGAGGGCATAAGACGGACGCTTCAATGGTGGTCAAATCGATCGATCTGATTCTTGCCATTTTTTTTGAAATCACCCTTGACATTTAGTTGGAAATTATTAACTTTTTGGAGTTTTAAGGGTGACACGCCTGCGAACACATTCATGGATCATAATCAAACAAGCAAATGTATTTCCAATGATAAATCGCGCCTGAAAATCTATGGTATAGAGGACTGATTTTCAGATCGCGGTTTATTCAGAGGAAGGCGTTTAAACATGAGCAAATTCTTTAAAGGAGGTGAGGTTTAGTCCTTTTCGCTTGATGCGAAACAAATATTTCAACACTGACACTGGGAGGAGATATTGAAAATGAAGATCAGACCATTGCATGACCGTGTTATCGTCAAAAGAATTAAAGAAGAAGAAAAGACCAAAGGGGGTATCATTATCCCGGACACAGCAAAAGAAAAACCGATCGAGGGAAAAGTTGTGGCTGTTGGGGCAGGTAAGCTCCTGGAGAATGGTAAAACGCAGCCCCTTGAGGTCAAAAAGGGAGATAAAATTCTGTTTGGGAAATATGCCGGGACGGATATCAATATAGAGGGTGAAGAACACCTCATCATGAGAGAAGAGGATATTATCGCTATAGTGGCATAAGCAGCTTTCAGATGCTTCCATAACCCTGTTGAAAGTAAAATAATCGAAGGAGGATATGTGGTATGGCAAAAGAGATTAAGTATAGCCAAAAGGCCAGGGAGTCTATCCTGAAAGGGGTGGATACCCTTTCTGACGCAGTAAAGGTGACACTGGGACCTAAAGGTCGGAATGTGATTTTGGATAAGGCTTTCGGATCGCCCAACATAACCAAAGACGGTGTGACAGTGGCAAAAGAGATAGAGCTGGAAGATAAGTTTGAAAATATGGGTGCCCAGATGGTCAAGGAGGTCGCTTCCAAGACATCAGACGTGGCAGGCGATGGGACAACGACTGCAACGATTCTGGCGCAATCCATATACAAAGAGGGTTCCAAGCTGGTGGCCGCCGGTGTAAATCCCATGGCAATCAAGAGAGGGATTGAGAAGGCCGTGGAGGTGTCGGTTGATGCCTTGAAGAAGATTTCCAAGCCAACAAAGGATCAGGACGAGATCTCCCAGGTGGGAACCATATCTGCCAATAATGATACAACAATTGGGAACATTATCGCAGCGGCGATGAACAAAGTGGGTAAAGAAGGCGTCATTACCGTGGAAGAAGCCAAGAGTATGGAGACCACCCTTGAGATCGTGGAAGGAATGCAGTTTGATCGCGGCTACCTTTCACCCTATTTTGTGACTGACGCTGAGAAAATGGAGACCACTCTTAGCGAGCCTTATATACTCCTTAACGAGAAAAAGATCAGCAATATGAAGGACTTGGTGCCTATTCTGGAACAGATCGCCAAGATGGGCAAAGCGCTTCTCATCATAGCTGAGGATGTGGAAGGAGAGGCATTGGCCACCCTGGTTGTCAATAGGCTGAGGGGAACCCTGCAGTGCGCTGCGGTCAAGGCTCCAGGATTTGGAGATCGAAGGAAGGCCATGCTGGAAGACGTTGCCATTCTCACTGGCGGAAAGGTCATCTCAGAGGATCTGGGACTGAAACTGGAGAATATTACCTTGAATGACCTGGGTAGCGCCAAGACCATCAACATTGATAAGGACAATACAACGATTGTTGACGGCGGCGGCAGTCGGCAAGACCTTGAGGGAAGGGTGAAACAGTTAAGGGCCCAGATTGACGAGACCACCTCTGATTATGATCGGGAAAAACTTCAGGAAAGACTGGCTAAGCTGATAGGCGGCGTGGCTGTGATCAATGTGGGCGCTGCCACAGAGACGGAGATGAAGGAAAAGAAGGCCAGGGTAGAGGATGCCCTTAATGCCACGAGAGCGGCGGTTGAAGAGGGTATCGTTCCTGGAGGCGGTGTTGCCTTAGTAAGAACCCTGAAAGACCTGGCAAAAGTGGAGATGGAAGGCGAGGAACAGAATGGTATC
>DAOVAK010000516.1 GCA_030671095.1 Deltaproteobacteria bacterium
GGAAGGACGGTCATATCCGTGGTCGCAGTCACGCCAAGGCGTGAATTCATGAAATATCCGGGCTAGATCTGACCAAGTTTAGTAAGGGCCGACGAGAGATGAGGGGCGCCTCTTAAGGAGAGAGAGAAAAAACCAACATGCCCCCAAGGGCTGAAAGGAGGAAGGCTATGTCGGGAAGCACCTACAAAATCATTGAAGTGGTGGGTAGCAGTGAGGTCTCATGGGAAGAGGCCGCAAAGAATGGGGTGGAGACAGCGAGCAAGAGTTTGAGGGACTTGAGAATCGCTGAGGTCACAAAGTTGGACATGAGAATTGAAAATGGGAAGGTTGCCGCCTACCGGGCCAGGGTAAGTCTGTCATTCAAGTATGAAGGAGGAGAATAGAGAAAGGTTGAAAATGGGCTCGGACCTCAAGCATTCGTGCGAGCCTTATTAGTGATAACTAGTGCTCATCCGAAAACCCCGGTTTTCGCATGAGCGCCATCAGCGATCAGCTTTCAGCTCTCAGCAAAATACATTTAAAAACATAAGGTTAAGCTGACCGCTGAGTGCTGACAGCTCCATCCGGGAATCTCTTATTTCCGGATGGAAACTAACTATAAGTTTGGAAAGGAGAGGGAACCATGGCAAAGGCATTTGTGTATAAAAAACAGGCTTTGTGTGATGCGTGCTATCAGGAAGTTGTAGATTTCGAGATCCATGCTGGAAGGGAACAGCAAATTCCACCGAGAAAAATGGTCGATGCACCCGAGTGTGATAGGTGTCACGCCATACTTGAGCCGGAAGAGGAGTTGTGAAACTACCAGGATCAGAGAAACCCAAATCTCAAAATGGGAACTGACTGGTTGGATTCAGAAGCCGGAAACAGATTTTGCTATCTTGGTACGGCTACTGTTACTCCAGTCAGTTCCCATAGCTCTAGAGCAATTTGCTGGATCCAGCGGGTAGGTGCTGGCAAGAGGTGGTAGCCCAGGCGAGGGGAGTGTGGCAGAAGCCGGGCCATTGAGGGAGGGGAATATCTGCGGAACAAAAAAAACATCCTGATTGCCGTGGATGGATCGAGACATTCACTCGATGCGGCAAGATATGTTGCCCGGACCTGTAATCCTTCGAGCCTCAGGGTCAACCTCATGCACGTTATGCCCACTGCGCCTGAGACCTTCTGGGACCTGGAAAAAGACGCCCATTTCCAAGAGAAAATTCAACCTAAGTACACTGAATGGAAAAAGAATACAGAAGAGACGGCCCAGCGCTTTCTGAATGATGCCAGGAATGTCCTTATCGAAGAAGGTGTTACAGTAAATGACGTGAGGGTAATCCTTCAGGAAAGGGAAGTTGGCATTGCTAGAGATATCATCGCCGAGTCCGCGCGAGATTATGACGCTGTTGTCGTGGGGCGAAGGGGTTTAAGCAGATTGGCAGATCTCTTTCTCGGCAGCGTTTCCAATAAGATCGTTGAGGTGATGAAAGACACATCCGTATGGGTAGTGGGGGATAATATTAACTCAAAGAGGATTCTCCTTGCGGTGGATGCCTCGGAAAATACAGCAAATGCAGTGGATTATGTCGGCAACGTTGCTACGGCGTCCGACGCAGAGGTTACCCTTTTTCATGTAGTTCGAAGATTTAGATTTTTAGATGATCCAACCCTGCGAGACCATGAGGTGGAGGGGTTTTGGGAAGAGGTCAAGAAAGATATTCCACGCATGGTTGGTTTATACAAGGAGAGACTTGAAAAAGCGGGAGTGAAGGGTTCCAGAATCTCGACCCAAGTTAACCTCCACAGTTCAAGCCGTGCAAAGGATATCCTCGCAGAAGCCCAGGAAGGGGAATACGGTACCATCGTAATGGGCCGCAGGGGACTGTCGAAAGTGCGGGAATTTCTCATGGGCCGGGTCACCAACAAAGTACTCCACCGTGCTGAGGGATTTGCCGTTTGGATAGTCCCATGAGTCATTCGTCTTGTCCTATCTTGGTTCTGGCTAGGCTTTGGCCCAAGAAACTCGGTTGGTGCTGAATGAGAAGGGAGTTTGCCATGGAGTATTTTAAAAAAATCTTGTTTCCCGTGGACCTTTCAGAGGTCTCTCCAAAACTTGTACCCTACGTAAAAGAGATGGCGGCAACGTTTGGTGCGGAGGTTCATCTTCTCTTTGTAGCCCGTATTTTACAGCACTTCACCAGCATCTATGTGCCCCATCCCTCTGTCAACAAGTTCGAATCCGAAGTTGTAGAAGGGGCGGAAAAAAAGCTGCAAGAGTTCGTGGACGAACAATTTGAAAGTGATTCTTGCACGGCGAGAGTTGTCCTGGGCGATCCTGCTGAAGAGATCCTCAATTACGCGCAGGCTGAAGGAATTGATCTCATCATCATTGGTACCCATGGGAGAAAGGGGCTCGAACGGATTATTTTCGGAAGTGTTGCCGAACGCGTGCTGAAAAAGTCTCCGGTTCCGGTTTTGACGGTGAATCCCTATAGGAGACCTATAGAGTGAACCACCACACCTCCTAGGGGCGGCATTACCAGAACCACCTAGGAGAAACCTGGTATAAGCAGAGGAGTTTGACATGGGTAAATACAAACAAAGAATTCTGTTGGCAGTGGATGGTTCGGATCAGGCTTTTGAGGCGGTCCGCTATGTGAGCCAGCTGTTTCCGCCTAACCGTCTGGAAGTGGTCCTTTTCCATGTGACCAGCAAGATCCCTGAAAGCTTCTGGGACATCGAGAAAAACCCTACATTCCGGCATCAGTTAGCTCCAGTGGCAGCCTGGGCAGTGCAGCAGCAGACGGCCATCCAGGAGTTTATGGAGAAATCACGACAGCTGTTTGTGGAACAGGGCGTCCCAGAGGAGGCGGTGAGTATCAAGAGTCAAGAAAGGCAGGTGGGGATAGCGAGAGACATCGTCCGGGAAGCACAAAAAGATTATGATTCAGTGGTTGTAGGACGTTGGGGAGTTAGCAAGTTGAAGGATCTTGTCTGGGGAAGCATAGCCAACAAGTTAGTTGGCCACCTGACCCACATCCCCCTATGTGTTGTGGGAGGTGCCCCA
>DAOVAK010000434.1 GCA_030671095.1 Deltaproteobacteria bacterium
GGGAGCCCGCCCTAAAGACTCAGGCGTTCCGTCCAAGCTGAGGAAACGTGTTGCGTTTTGCGCACAAAAAACTAAGATGAGTCAATTATCACCACTCAAAGTGGTGGCTTGATTGCCGACCCTGAAAGGGTCTCTGTATATCTCTCACAGACCCGCCTGCCTCGCCTGAGCGAGAGCAATGGCGGGCAGGGATCCCAGAGGCATAGAGAATTCATAATTAGACAGGATGGACAGGATTTTTTTGATCATTTACTGGAGGATAGCTTGAGCGCCCCGTGAAACGGGGCCTCCCAATGTTTTCACATTGGGAGATATGGAGACGCGTATGACAAAGAATAAGCTAGCTTATTTTTTGTCATACGGTTCTCCATATAGCTGCGAGCGATCTTTCCTGTCTGCGTTAGTCTGTGTGGGTCTGTGGCTAAAAATTCTTGGAGTGTTCTCCGTGGTCTCTGCCTGCCAAGCCATACCTTCAGCGACGGCTGGTGGGCTCAAGCGAAGCCCCGCAGTGGCGGGACAAGCGGGCGGTGAATTAAACTGAACAGGACTGGAGGGAAAATGAGTGCAGAAGCGAAGCAGCCCAAAACGATTGAAGTGAGAGCACCCATGTCTGGCGTCTTCTACAGAAGTTCGGCACCCGATCAGCCACCCTATGTGGAAGAGGGAGATGTTGTGGAGAAGAAACAGGTACTGGCGCTTCTGGAGACCATGAAAGTGTTTCAGAAAATCAAGTCCCCAGTGAACGGAAGAATCGTGAAGATTGTGGCAGAAAGTGAGTCGGCCCTGAAAGATGATGATCTCATTTTTGTCATAGAGGCCACGTCATAGTGGGGCATTGCTCGTGTTCTGTCTCAGGAATATGTTCCATTAATCAATACCAAAAATGTCATTCCGAGGAGTCCCGAAAATCTTCGGGACGACGGCGGAATCTCTTGAGATTGCCTCTCGGCCATGAGCTTTTTGGCAGTTCGCTCAAGGCCGAACTGCTCGAGGCCGAATGGCTTCCCCCGCTTTTAAGCGGGGTCGCAATGACGGCCACGGTCCTCAGCCCTGAAGCTTATTAAGAATAATTAAAGGTATACGAGGAACATCACACGAGATGACGTTTTCAAAGATCCTTATCGCCAACAGAGGGGAAATCGCGGTCAGGATTATCCGTGCCTGCAAAGAATTGGGAATCACCAGCGTTGCAGTCTATTCAGAGGCGGACGTGGACTCCCTACACCTCAAGCTGGCCGATGAGCAGGTGTGCATCGGTCCTGCCATCAGTGCAAAAAGTTATCTGAACATGGAAAATATCATAAAGGCCGCAAGGGATATGGGGGCAGAGGCGATCCACCCGGGCTATGGCTATCTGGCTGAAAATGAGGAAATGGCCCAAGCGTGTGAAAGCAAGGGTATCGTATTCATAGGCCCGACCCCAGAAAATCTAAGGCTTGCAGGCGACAAAATCACGGCCAAGAGGATCATGGCAGACGTTGGCGTGCCCGTCATCCCAAGCAGTGGGGATGGCGTCGGCAGTGTTGAAGAGGCCATTAGCGTGTGTGGGGAGATTGGCTATCCTGTGATGATCAAGGCATCAGGAGGCGGTGGGGGCCGCGGCATCAGGATTTGTGAAAACAAAGATATGCTTCTCGAGGAGTTTGCCGTGGCAAAAATGGAAGCACGCGCCGCCTTTGGAAATGACCAAGTCTACGTCGAGAAGTATATCACCGAACCACGCCACATAGAATTCCAGGTCCTGGCGGACAGTCAGGGGAATGTGACCCATCTCGGCGAACGCGAGTGCACCATCCAGAGACGATATCAAAAACTCATTGAGGAATCGCCTTCACCAAAGCTCACGACGCAACTCAGGAATACCATGGCAAAGGCGGCCATCGCCGCGGCAAAGGCTGTCAAATACTTCAATGCTGGCACGGTGGAATTTCTCCTTGACCAGGATGAAAACTTCTACTTTCTAGAGGTGAATGCGAGACTCCAGGTGGAACATCCGGTCACAGAATTGACCACGGGAATAGACCTGGTTAAAGAACAGATAAGGCTTTCTTCCGGTGAAACGCTCACTTATTCCTTTGAGGATCTGGAAAAGAGGGGCTGGGCCATAGAATGTCGAATTAATGCTGAAGATCCGGACAACAACTTCATGCCCTCTCCCGGGATTGTAAAAGAATATCACCCGCCGGGGGGGTTTGGTATCAGATTAGACACCCACCTTTACCAGGGATACGAGTTACCCATATTTTACGACTCCTTGATTGCCAAGCTCATCTCTCACGATCTCACACGAGAGGGAGCCATCCGTATTATGAAAAGGGCCCTTGAAGAATTCAAGATCGAGCCCCTTAAAACCACCATTCCTCTTTACATAAAGATCATGGACGATCCCTTGTTCCAAAAGGGCGATTTTCATACAGGCTTTATTCACAAATTCTTACCAGAGGATGATGAGGACGAAGAGCTTTAGGGCATTCCCTCTGATTTTGGAGACCAGCCATGGATTTTGAGCTTACTGAAGAGCATAAGATGCTGAAGGAGACGGTGGCAAAATTTGTGGATAGGGACGTGGTTCCAAGGGCACCAGAGATCGATGAAGAGGAGAAATTCCCGGAAGAGAGCTTCAGGGCCATGGCCGATATGGGATTTTATGGCATGACCATCCCGGAGGTTTATGGAGGAAGCGGGGCCGACTTTCTCTCCTGCGTCCTGGTGATGGAGGAGCTAATGAGGGGGTGTGCTGCTACGGGGAATACGTACGGTGCCCATGCTATCCTTTGCACCGAGAGTATGTTCAGAAACGGAAATGAAGCGCAAAGACGAAAGTTTCTGCCAGACCTGATCGCTGGAAAGAAGATCGGCGCCTTGGCACTTACAGAACCAGAGGCAGGATCAGATGCGCTTTCCCTCAAGACCCGGGCAGTCAGAAAGGGGGACAAGTATATCCTGAATGGGACAAAAATGTTCATTACAAACGGCCCTGTAGCCGATGTGGCCATTGTCTACGCAAAGACCAACCCGGAGGCGGGTGAGCGAGGGATCTCCGCCTTTATTGTGGAAAAGGAGTTCGCCGGTTTTTCCAGGGGAAAACCCTTGAAGAAGATGGGGGTAAGGGGCTCCCCCACCGGGGAGTTGATTTTTGAGGATTGTGAAGTGCCCGCGGAAAACCTTCTGGGTGAAGAGGATAAAGGGATCAGGATCTTGATGAGCGGTCTTGATAGGGAGAGGATTCTCTGGTCCATAGCGCCTATTGGAGTCGCTCAAGGGGCCTTTGATCTGGCATTCAAGTACGCCTCAGAAAGGGTTCAATTCGGATCACCCATCATCAATTTTCAGATGATTCAGGAGATGGTGGCCGACATGGCCACGGAAATACAGGCCGGAAGGATTCTCTCCTATTGGGCGGCCGCCCTGGCCGATTCAGGGAAAAGGGCGAGATTAGAGGCCTCATATGCGAAGCTCTTCTGTGCGGAGGCGGGAATCAGGGCCGTAGGCAAGGCGGTCCAGGTCTTCGGGGGTTATGGATTCATGAGGGAATTCCCCGTGGAGCGAATGTACCGAGACATTA
>DAOVAK010000437.1 GCA_030671095.1 Deltaproteobacteria bacterium
CCTGAAAAGCCTTCAAGAAGGCGAGCTTGTTAAGGGAGAGATTGTTCAGATCAACAAAGAGTTCATCCTGGTAGATATTGGCTACAAATCAGAGGGGCAGATTCCGATTCAGGAGTTCATTGACTCCGAAGGGAACTTGACTGCCAGAGTTGGTGATAAAGTGGACGTTCTTCTGGAAAGGAGAGAAGATGAGAATGGGGTCATCATCCTGTCCAAAGATAAGGCAGCCAAGATCAAGATATGGGACGACATAAAGAGGGTGTATGAACAGGATGGGACCATGACCGGAAAGATCGTATCTCGCATTAAAGGAGGTATGACAGTAGACATTGGCCTCCAGGCATTTCTCCCCGGCTCCCAAATCGATTTAAAACCGATCAGGGATTTCGACGCCCTCATTGGGACAGTTCACGATTTTAAGATCCTGAAATACAACAAACGCCGAGGAAATATTGTTCTGTCTCGCAGGGCGATCCTTGAGTCGGAACGCGCTTCCCTGAGAGATGGGACCCTCGAGAAACTGGAAAATGGGGCCGTTGTTGAAGGCATGGTAAAAAATATTACGGACTATGGCCTGTTCATCGACTTGGGTGGAATTGATGGTCTGCTTCACATCACGGACATGTCTTGGGGTCGGGTGGGCCATCCTTCAGAAATGTATCAGATGGGAGATACTATCACGGTCAAGATATTGAACTTTGACAGAGAAACCGAGAGGGTTTCCCTCGGTCTTAAACAGCTAAAACCGGACCCTTGGACCAAGGCTGAAGATAATTATCCTATCGCCACGAGAATACGTGGCAAGGTGGTAAGCTTAGCCGACTACGGAGCCTTTGTGGAGGTGGAAGAAGGCATTGAAGGACTGATCCATATTTCAGAGATGTCCTGGACTCGAAAGATTAGACACCCCTCTCAGATCGTCAAGGTCGGGGATATGGTAGAGGCTGTTGTTTTGAACATAGACCCCCCAAATAAGCGTATCTCTTTAGGCCTTAAGCAGGTGGAACCAAATCCTTGGGACATTATTGAAGAAAAATATCCCGTAGGGACCACCATAGAAGGAAAAATAAAGAATATCACGGATTTTGGCATTTTCATCGGTATCGACGAAGGCATAGATGGCCTTGTTCATATCTCAGACATCTCTTGGACAAAGAGGATTAAACACCCTTCCGAAATATACAAAAAGGGACAAGAGGTGCAAGCGGTGGTTCTGAATATTGACAAAGCGATCGAACGTTTCTCATTGGGCATCAAGCAGTTGTCTTCTGATCCGTGGGAGCATGTTCCAGAAAAATACAGGCCCGGGACTCGTGTTACCGGCACTGTGACTAACATAACTGACTTTGGCGTCTTTGTAGAGCTGGAGGAAGGAATAGAGGGTCTTATTCACGTCTCCGAACTGTCCAAGGACAAGGGGGGTAACCCTCTCAGCAGATTCAAGATAGATGATGTGATCCAGGCTAAAGTGATAAACGTTTCGGGACACGATAAAAAGATTGGTCTATCCATAAGGAAGCTGGAAGAGAGCGAGGAAAAGGAGATTTACCAAAGCTATCTCGATGATCACAAAGAGGCCACTTCAAACTTGGGAGAGCTTTTGAAGGAAGGCATGATGAATCTGGAACGTCAGTCCTCAACTGACGATCAGAAACCCGAGGAATCTCCTTCAGAACAGCAGGATGAGAGCGGTTCTTCTGATAGCTCCTCCGTTGAAGACGAGACTGAAAAGACAGAAACCTTTTAAGGGCTAACGACAGAGACAGACTCCATTTGTTTCGCTTCGTCTAGGCAACTATAGCCTTTGCCTCCAATACTGCCACCCTACCAAGCCTAGAAACAGGCCCCTAGAGCATTCGGGAAAATGTCTACGAAAAAACGTCCCATACTCACAGTCATCATTATTCTTGGTATCGCCGTCCTTTTTCTGGGCACCCTGATGACCATTGTTCTCACCTTTTTTGGACCTTCCTCAGACTTATCATTTGGCCAAAAAATAGGCATCATTCCCATCGAAGGCCCAATCATGGAATCTCAAAACATTGTCTCACAGATGGTGAAGTTCAGAAAAAACAAAGCCATCAAAGCCATTATTTTGAGGATAGATTCCCCTGGTGGGGGTGTGGGTCCGTCCCAGGAGATCTATCGTGAAGTCAGAAGAACCATCAAGACAAAACGGGTGATCGTCTCCATGGGCAGTCTGGCGGCATCGGGGGGCTATTATGTGGCTGCGGGGGCCGACAAAATCGTGGCAAGTCCCGGGACCATCACGGGTAGCATTGGTGTCATTATGCAGTTCATCCAACTCAAAGAGCTTCTCAAGAAGATCGGCATCAGTATGGAAGTTTTGAAGAGCGGAGAATTCAAGGATATAGGGTCCCCGCACAGAGAGATGTCTGAGGAAGAGAAGGAACTCATCCAAGAATTGATTATAGATATCCAGGATCAGTTTGTGGAGGCAGTGGCAGAGGGCAGAAATCTCCCGGTGGAGACAGTTCGGGAAATCGCCGATGGCCGGGTCTTTTCCGGAGCCAGGGCCAAAGAATTAGGTCTTGTAGACGTATTGGGGAATTTCCAGGATGCCGTGAATCTTGCAAAAAAAGAGGCAGGAATCGAAGGGGAAGTAGATTTGATATACCCCAAAAGGGTCGGACCAAGTATTTGGGATTTGATTCTCCGGGGTGCCACAAGAGCCATTTATGAATCCACTGTAAAGGCCCTCAGAACACACATAGAATATAGGTGGGATGGCATTCCACACTCGTTAGAGTGAAGCTCCCCGCCCACCTCGCCCGTGCGAAACCAATAGCAGGCAGCGATCTTAGAATTAACCGCAGACCCGCCCGCCTCGCCTGAGCCCCGCTCTCAGCGGGACGATGGCGGGCAGGCACACGATGGCGGGCAGGCACACGCAGACTTCCGCAGACGCAATCGAAAAGTTTTTTTGGACGCAGATTACAATCCGCAGATTACACAGATATTAATCTCTCACAGAGCCCGCAGGGTTCTCAGAGTTAATGAAATGAATGAACGACTAAGACTAGATCGCTCAAAGGCCCCTCACAGGGTGAGGGGTACCGATGCAAGGGCATCGGGACCGATGTGAAGGGGTTCCTAGGATAGAAAATAAGCTCGCTTATTTTATCCCTTGGAGACCCTTCACATAAGCCTTTGAAGCGATCCTTCTCCGTGTCCTCTGCGTCTCTAGCGACCCTGAGCAAAGTCGAAGCATCGAAGGGGAGCGGGCGAGAAAATATTCAGGCTATCTTTTCACGAGCACAGCTTAACGATACCGTACCGCAAATCGGTTGGGTTTTAGAAATTACTAAAGGAAAGAACTCACATCTCCCTTCCCCTCCCGAATAACCTCCGGCACATCATCTATCAAAGAGATCACGCTGGAAGGGCTTGGATATAGCACACCACCATCAATAACAGCATCTAGATACGATGCATAGGTCTCTTGGATGGCGTAGGGATCATCCAAACCTGCACTGGTGCTTATGATGGGCCTACCTAAAGTCTCAACGATGGCCAGGCAAACCTTA
>DAOVAK010000636.1 GCA_030671095.1 Deltaproteobacteria bacterium
GTGCCGCTTATCTATGGCATCCTCATCCTGATCATCAGAACGACTCTTAAGATCTCCGCCACACACTCTGCATTTGTCCCCATCCGGCTTTATCGCATCAATGAAGACGTTATTGGGGTGGTTATTGTCATTGACGCAGAGACGGCGGCCCATGATCCGGTTTTTTGCTGTCTGCCTGTCCAGGACGATCTCGATGACGATGTCAAGACCGATACCCTCTTTTTCGAGGGCGTTGTCAAGTTCCTCAGCCTGGGTCAGATTTCTGGGGAAGCCGTCCAGAAGCCAACCATTCTTGCAGTCATCTTCTTTCAGGCGTTCCAGAATCATTGGTATGGTGATGCTATCGGGCACGAGGTCACCCCGATCGATATAGCCCTTGGCCTCCTTGCCCAGGTCTGTCCCCCCTGAGATATTGTCCCTGAAAATCACCCCGGTCTCAATATGGGGTATCTTATATTTTTCCTTCACTATGGCACCTTGAGTCCCTTTGCCACTTCCATTGGGGCCAAAAAAAAGAATATTCATATTCCCGTCTCCTTATCTGAAATTATTTTTGGAGTGAAAATATTTTAGTAACGTTCAAAAGTGTTGGCACAATCTTTTGAACCACCAAGTTTTAGTCGGATAGTCGATTCTCCGGCATTGCCTCCGACTAGATAACAGCAAATGCCAACACTTTTGAACGTTACCAATATTTTAAAAAAAGTATGGTGTCAAGATGGTGTGTGGGACAGGAAAGAGGGCATCAGTTCATGTCCCTTTTCAAATATTAGGTTGCTCTTCTCGGCAGAGGCTTCCGTGTAGGGAGGCCCTTTTGTGACAGATTCGAGCTCCTTTTTACTCGCCCATGCAAACGGGGTAGGCTCAGGGGTATGGGTTTTTTTGACAATGGGTGTTAAGTGGTCACTTACGACCAGAATCCTGTAAGCCTCATAATCTCCCAAACCTTTCAGAACAGTCCCGACCACTTTTTCATCAAAGGCCTCAATGGCCTCCACTTTTTCTTGGGTGTTCCCGCTGTGGCCTGCCTCATCCGGTGCTTCCACATGAAGTAAGACAAAGTCGCGGGTCTCCAAGGCCTTCAGGGCGGCTTCAGCCTTGCCCAGGTAGTTGGTATCCAGATAGCCCGTGGCGCCTTTCACGTGGATGGGTGTAAATCCGGCATAGATCCCGATGCCTCTGATGAGATCTACTGCACAAATGACAACCCCTTCAAAACCATATGTATCTCTAAATAAGGGTAATTTTGGCGCTTTTCCTTGACCCCACACCCAGATGGAATTGGCCTCCTTAAGGCCTTCCCGCTTTCTCTGCAGGTTAACGGGATGGTCTTTCAAGATCCTCCACGAGCTTCTAATCAGGCTGGGCACGGGATTGTTGGGCGAGTGGTTTAGGTATTGGGCCATATTCTGATCCAGCACATCGTGAGGTGGAATGGTCAGGATATCCTCAGGCCCATTATCCCATACCAGCAGGTGGCGATAAGCCACACCCTGGTATATGGTTATTTCCGGGGTCTTGATCCCCTGCTTTAGGCTATCCACAATTGGTTCAGCCTCTGCCGTTGAAATATCGCCTGAGCTGTGGCTCACCATGATGATCTCATCGTCTGATCTTAGGTCAAGCGTTACAAGGTTCATTCTGAAAGCCACTTGGTTGGGCTTGAGGGCCACGTCCATGCTGGCTGCTTCCAGGGGGGCGCGTCCCGTATGGTAGACCCTAGGATCGTATCCCAAGAGGCAGAGGTTAGCGGTATCACTGCCCGGCTCCATACCGTCGGGGATGGCCCTTACCAGACCAAGCCGGCAGGCCGCAATCCGATCCATATGAGGTGTGGCGGCAACCTGCAGAGGGGTTTCCCCGCCAAGTTCGTCAAGGGGATAATCGGCCATGCCGTCTCCCACCAAGAATACGTATTTGGTTTTGCTGCGACTGCTCAATACGGTTCCTTTGAAAGTGATCTAAAGTGATCTAAAGTGCCTAAAGTTGAGGAGCCATACTTGATTGTCCATTTCGTAATACTTTAGGCGTTTGAAACCCTCTGGTCTAAGCGGCATTCTCTGCAGGGGCCAAAAAATTTGCCCGGTGCCCTTAAGTGTGGCGCACAAAGCAAGGTAGCGCTGAGGCCCTGTTCTGTCACCATTGAACTTGGCCCGGTCTCTGTTTGGACGGCCTGTGTGCGCAGGCGTCAGGGCAAGGGAGGCCCTGGAGGAAACCATGCAGAGGAGGCGCGGTTTTTGGCCCCTTCAGAGAACCCCGCTCAGCCCACCTGCCCGCCAGTGCCAGGCGATGGCAGGCGGGCCAAGAGTTCTTGCACGGCTGTTTCAAAAGGCTAAAATGTTACTCCATTTCGAATTGCACCCTCCGCATTCCCCATTACGAATTCCGGGCTACCCTTCTTCAACCCGGATCATGATCGTCTCATCGGTCAGCACATCCAGATTTTCCATGAGTGACAAGGCCTTTATGACATTACTCTCTTGGGCCTCATGGGTCAGCATGACAACGGGGACTGATCCTTT
>DAOVAK010000004.1 GCA_030671095.1 Deltaproteobacteria bacterium
ATCCCTCTCCGCATATGTCCCCCTGCTCTCCTTTTCGTGTTCGTCCTCATTTTTTCTTCCTCCTCTTTTCTTTGATTTGAGACTGTTCAATAATTCAGTTTTAAGAGCGGGCTGACTTTCCCATATTTTTTGAACATGAAGATGATATCAAGAGTCAAGGCGATATCATGCTCTATAACATGCATCGAGACGTTATCCAGACCCATATAGGTGTTGGTGGTCTCCATGCGATAGCGATTTTCTTTTACCAAGCCATAGTTTCTTTCAATGGCTGTTCGCAATGGTTTGAGTTTTTTATAGATGGTTGACGCCGGTATCGCAGGGCCGTATTTCCGATAACTGTCTTCAAACTTGGTGTAGTAAATCAGCCCATTGGGAAAAGAGCTATCCCGATATGGGCATTTAAAAGTCATCTGTTTTGTTCTTTGACAACTTTTCCGACACGCGTATCTGGTGCGCTTTCGAGTATAATCTGTTTCGGCTCTGCCCATTGGTAAACCCCAGATACAGAGGGGGATTCCTTCCGGGGTATACCCTTTTGGATAGGCCGTTTTCTTGCGGATGATAACGGGGATGATGTCATATTCTTCATAAAGTGTTCTGTGTATCTCTTCTGCATCATATCCCCGGTCCAGTACAATGTAAGCGATCTTTAACTCAGGGAAGTGTTCACGAAACTTATTCAAAAGAGGAAATAGGTAATCCTGGTCTGATTCATTCCTTGAACTGATGACGCTTACTAAAGGTACTCCCGTAACAGCCATGAGTGAATGAGCTTTATGACCAATAGGAAACTTATCCCGATGATGGGGACGGCCAAAGGTTACAGAGGGATCAGTAAAGAGCCATGTGCCATCAGACTGCTTCTTGCCGTTGGCCGAACAGTAGGCACGGATCGTGGTTGAATCGGCGATAACAATGAGTCCCTTTCGTCTGTTCTTAGGAAGCATCGGTAGCTTTGGATCAACAAGATTAAGGGCATGAGCACGACGTACAAAGCCTGCATGAATCTCAGCGTAGCCTTTAGGTCCAAGGGCCTTCCTGAAGGTATGATAGGTGTTATGGGCAGGGACTTTTCCATCGCAAAAGCCACACAGTCTTCTGTAGGTTGCCACTTCTTTGAGTCGTTTAACCAGGACGCGATCAGAGATAAAGACCTGTTTAACCTTGAGGATGCGAGAGAGAAACAGCGATGCGCCATATCCTTTTGGTCCCCGATTGCTAAAGGCCCTTTCAACCGCATGAACAATGGGCTGTATCTCGATAGTAAGAAAGTAATTGACCAGGTCATTTTCAGGATCGGCAAGATCCGCTCCGGCACTGGAAACCGTTGTAAAAGGAATCTGGATTTCTCCCATGGCGGCACCTCATGAGCTGTTCAATAAATACCCCGGGGGGTGTTCAATAATTCATGGTGCCGCAGGAGGCGGAAGAAATCAAAACAACTTGTCATTTTAACTGAAAATTATCGGGATTTCATTGTCAAAGAACGATTTAAATTACCCGCAAAAAACTGGGGGTAACTTTTCAAGAAATTTGGGGGTAACTTTGTATGCAATAAGGGGTTAAATTGCATAAAAGTATCATAAAATTGGGGGTAACCCCTCAAAACAACCTTTGTAACTAGTTGATATTATTATCATAAAAATTATTGAACGGTCTTAATTTAGGGTACCCCATTGTTATTGCCTTCTTGACAAAAATTCTGTTTGTATTTTACATTAGGCAAATGAAAGGATACTGGAATCTTTTAATCAGGCATTGAGAGTTTCCAGGGATTGCAGGAAAGGATGTTGCAGGAGTGAGCGATGCTGACCAGACCTTCGGGGCACGAAACTCGTGATGACCTTATGAGATCACTGTTTCAACCCAAATCCGTTGCTGTCATCGGCGCATCGAGTGATAGCGAGAAGGAGCGAATTTCAGGGTGGGTGGGGCGACTGGTTCAGTTCAGCTATTCGGGAAAGATCTATCCCATCAATCCGAAGGCAAAGGAAATCCTTGGCTTCAGCGCATACCCCTCTGTTCGAGAGGTTCCCTTTCCAATTGATTATGCGATCGTTGTGGTGCCTCGCCATCTCGTCCCGGCTTCCCTGAAAGAATGTGTGGCCAAGGGGGTACGGGTGGTTCACATCTACACGGCTGGATTCAGTGAGGTGGGAACCGAAGAAGGCATCCGGTTGCAGGAAGAGCTGGTGGACATTGTCAAAACAGGTACAACCCGGGTCATTGGTCCGAACTGCATGGGGGTTTACTGCCCGGAGGGCGGGGTGAGTTTCGATATCCGGTTTCCCAAAGAAAGTGGTTCGATTACTTTCATCTCGCAGACGGGCGTTGGAGGCCGGCGGCTGATCAATCTTGCCACGGGCAGAGGGCTCCGTTTCAATAAGGCCATCAGCTATGGAAACGCGATTGACTTAAGCGTAACAGACTTTCTGGAGTATGCGATATCGGATCCGAAGACAGAAGTCATCCTTCTTTACTTAGAGGGATTAACGGACGGACAGCGTTTCTTTAATCTATTGCGAGAGTGCAAGAAACCCGTAGTTCTGCTAAAGGCAGGGTTAAGCGAGAGCGGGAGTGGTGCCGTGGCATCCCATACGGCTTCCTTGGCGGGTCGCCGGCAGGTTTGGGATGCTCTTTTTAAACAAACAGGGGCAATACCGGTGGAAAGCCTGGAAGAGGCGGTCGAGCAAATGGTAGCGCTGCAAGCGCTGCCACCGATAAAAGGTCGACAAGTAGGATTGGTCGGACGGGGTGGAGGAATAGGGGTCGTCGCCACGGATATGTGTGAACGGGAGAGGGTAAAGGTCCCTCAACTTGAACAGGAGACAAAGGATCGATTGGCAACGGTCATTTCTGCTGATGCCGGTTCGAGTATCAGAAATCCGGTAGAGATCGGTCTGGGAATCACCGGAGTGTCCGAAAATTATGTGAGAGGGCTCGCGATGGTCGCTGCCGATCCGAAAATCGATTTCGTCCTCACCTTTCTGAACCCCGAGGACTATCTCCATTATGGTGTAAAGGGATGGGCTAAGGATATCAGTAAGGAATTGATCGAAGCGAAGAGGACTCTTGATAAAGCTTTTGCAGTCGTTTTTCTGCAAGGACAAAATGCCGATGTTTTCCGGTCGATCCTCCAGATTCAACGGGAATGTCTGAAAGAGGGGGTCGCATGTTTTTCAAGTCTTGATGTCGCAATCAAAGCGATTAGCAAGTTGATTACGTATTATCAAAACAGAGACGAGTGACTGAAGTATCTGGAGGCAAAATCGATTGAAGGGAAAAGAAATCATCCAAAAGGCGAGGGCTGGGGGTAGGATTTTGTTATCGGAGATAGAATCCAAGGAACTGATCAAAGAGGCAGGAATAAACGTCATGGATTCGAAGCTGGCCCGGTCAAAGAAGGATGCCCTCTGGATCAGTGACCAGATGGGTTATCCCGTTGTACTAAAAATAGCATCCCAAGAGGTCACTCATAAAAGTGATGCCGGGGGTGTGAAGCTTGGCCTAACCTCTCGAGAGGAGGTCGTTAGAGCCTATGACGATATCTTGAGGTCCGTGACTCAAATGTACCCCAAAGCCGTTATCCAGGGGGTAACGGTTCAAAAAGCGGCAAAGCCGGGGGTCGAGGTCATTGTCGGAATGTCAAAGGATGCTCAGTTCGGCCCAGTGCTGATGTTCGGCCTGGGGGGCATTTTTGTCGAAATTTTAAAGGATGTTTCCTTCCGCATCGTCCCGCTCACGAGGAAAGATGCGGCCTCCCTGATTCGAGAAATCAAAGGATACCCGCTGTTGGAAGGATATCGGGGGGCACCAGCAGTTGATGTGCAAAGCTTGGAGGACCTCTTGCTGAAACTGTCTGGTTTTGTTCTGGAATACCCTGAGATTAAGGAGCTTGACCTGAATCCCATTTTTGCCTATAGCAACGGTAACTTGGCAGTGGATGCCAGGATTATCCTTGAGAGCTAACATAGGGGAAGACGAATCACTGAACTGGGGGTCCTCTTCTTGACCCAGGAGGAGGACCCCGTTGCAAAAAGGGGGTAATCGCATGGGTTTAGACTGGAAAGAGGAATATCAGAAAAAGCTGGTAACCCCAGAAGAAGCTGTGCAGGTCGTGAAGAACGGAGATAGAGTCGGGTTTACTTACGGAAGAGAACCCCGGGCTCTGGGTTTGGCCCTCGCGGCACGCCTCGGGGAACTTCAAGACGTCAAGGTCTTTGTTCGCACCCCTGGGATGGATTTCGGGTGGTATGACCCGGGATGGGAGGTAAGTTTCAATATTGAGATCAGCTACGTCCTGCCCATCACCCGGGAGATGATGGCCGAACGGCGGTGTGACTTTGTGATTGGGGGGCTCCTGGGGATGAGTCCAAGGCACCCAGCAATTGGGGAGGTGGATGTCCTGTTCACGGAGGTGTCTCCGCCCAACGAGAATGGCTACTGCAGCTTCGGAGCTTCGGTTTGGGGCAAGAAAAAGGCCGTGGAGTGCGCAAAAACTGTCCTCGCAGAGGTGAACAAGAACCTGATCAAAACCTATGGCGAAAATCATGTTCATGTGTCCGAAATCGATTGCTTCGTGGAACACGTCTCCGGCGGCAAAAGGCCCGGAGCCACGGACCTTTTAGGACGGAAGACATGGGAGCCTGGCGATGTGGAGAAACGAATCGCCCAGTATGTTTCAACCCTCATCAAGGACGGGGATACAATCCAGATTGGTGTGGGAAGTACCTCGGAGTGGGTGGCTCATCTGGGAGCCCTGAATAATAAGACAGATCTGGGCTGGCATTCGGAGACGACCCCGCGGGGCATTATTCGATTGGTGAGAGAGGGTGTGATTACAGGAAAACGAAAGCATGTCAACCGGGGCAAGGTGATTGCGGTGGCGGTGGGAGGTGGCGACAAGGAGGATATGGATTTCGTCAACAATAACCCTATGTTTGAGCTCTACGATGCGGATTATGTCTTGAACCCTGCTGTGATTGGCCAGAACGACGATGTGGTTGCCATCAACAGCGCCATCTCCATCGATCTGACGGGGCAGATTGCCGCAGAATCGGTCGGTCCAACTCTGATGAGTGGTCCCGGGGGACAGTTGGCTTTTGCCACGGGCGCTCAACTTTCGAAAGGGGGACGTTTTGTCTCGACGCTTCCGGCCACCGCCAAAGAGGGTAAGATCTCTCGCGTCGTTCCCCAGTTGGAGAAGGGCACCATTGTGACCATACCGAGGACGCTGGCAGATATCGTGGTGACGGAATATGGAATTGCCCATCTCTTCGGGAAGACACACCGGGAGCGAGCCTTAGCGCTTATTGATATTGCTCATCCGAACTTCCGGGAGGAGTTGCGCAAAGAAGCTCAGAAACTTTTCTGGCCGTAATGGCTATTTCGGAAGGTCCATAAGGAGGAGTTGAACCATGTCGAACGAGAGGAACCTTGAAATCACGGAAGAGAGGCTAGGTGAACTCAAGAAGCGGTTGGGAGTGGTATGGCGCCCTCGCCAGCCCTATTTTAACACCGTCGTCACTCGGGATGCCATCAGGCATTTCTGTCACGGGATTGGGGATACAAATCCGCTCTTTAATGATCCCGAGTATGCGAAAAAGACGAAATATGGTCATCTGGTCGCCCCGCCCTGTTTTCTTTATAGTGTCTATTGGCCTGCTCAAGGCCGTGGCATGCCGGGAATCCATGCCTGGCACTCCGGCGATGATTGGGAGTTTTATCAACCCATTCTGGAAGGGGACGAGCTTACGTATACGAATACGCTCGTGGACATCAAGGAAAAAGAGAGCCAAATGGCCGGAAAGACGCTCATCCAGTATCACGAGATCACCTATACCAATCAAAAGGGTGAACGCTTGGCCAAATCCTTGGATTGGTGTGTCCGGGCAGGGCGACGTTCTGCAGCGGAAAAAGGAAAGTATAAGGATATTCAGAAGGCGACGTATACCGCTGAAGAGTTGAAAAAAATCTACGAGGCGTACGATAAGGAGGAGATTCAAGGAGGGACTCCGCGTTATTGGGAAGATGTGAGTGTTGGCCAGGAAATCGGCCCTGTTGTGAAAGGACCGTTAAGTCTTCGAGATATCATCGCATGGTTGATTGGAGCAGGAAGTCCTTTCCTAAAAGCTCACGCCCATGCCTATTCATTTTTGAAGCGGCACCCAGGTACCGACATGATAGATACGACCACCGGTCAGATGGATGTCCCGGAACTCGTTCACATGGAAGAGACAAGGGCCTCCGATGTAGGTGTCCCCGGAGCTTATGACTACGGATGCCAACGAATTTCCTGGCTGGGAAACCTGTTGACAAATTGGATGGGGGATGACGGCTTCCTTAAAAGGCTTCGGGCTGAATTGAGACGTTTTAATGTAATTGGCGATACCCAGTGGCTGAAGGGCAAGGTGACCCAAAAATATACAAAGGATGGGGAACACCTCGTCGATATCGAGTGCTGGGCGGAGAACCAAAGAGGGGAAGTAACGATGCCTGGGGCCGCGACAGTTCGTCTCCAATCGAGGGATCAGTAAAGCTGAATAAACATGACAGTAAGAAACAATAATCTAAAATACAGGGCAGGTGATCCTCCTGCCCCTCTATACTTCCCCTCGTAAACAATACCGCACAAGAAAGTGATGAAATCAAGACCCTATACGGCAGGAATAATGGCACTTTTTCAATTTCACATTATAACTATTTCTATGTAGTAATATTTACAATTTTTCCTGGAGAATTCCTACATGCCGCAAGATCTCTTCACAAAAATAAAAGCTCTGGAAACGACACTAACCGAAAAGCAACGGGTATTAGCACCGTACTTCCTGTCCCACCTTCAGGAACTTCCCTTTAAAACGACATCGGAAATCTCAAGGAATTCAGGCGTGAGCGAGCCCACAGTCATTCGCTTCGTCAGGTTGCTGGGGTACAAGGGGTTTGTTGAGTTCAGGGAAGAGTTTCAAAGAAAATTCATGGAGAAATTCGGGCCTTCCGAAAGATTTCACCAGATCTCAAGAGTAAATAAAAACCTGGAGGAGATCATCCATGGGGTGTTCGAAAACGAAATTCATAATTTACGCGAAACCCAGAAGGGGCTCGACATTCGAGAGATCGAGGAAATCGCTCATGAGATTATTGCTGCCAGAAGGAAGTACATCGTAGGATTGCGGACCAGCTCAGGATGTGCCCATGTCCTGGGGCGCCTTTTCAGCCACATCCTACCGGACGTCTTAACTATTTTGCACGGAGATATCAGTATGTACGAGAATCTTCGGGCCATCGGGAAGGAAGATGTGTTAATCACAATTTCGTACCCGCGTTACACGAAGAACACTGTGGAGGCAGTCCAATTTGCGAAACTCCGCAGAGCGACAACCATCACGATTACGGACTCGAAGTTATCGCCGACTGCACAGATGTCCACATACAGTATGATTGCATCCTCACATTCTTTTACCTTCGCAAATTCTTACACGGCGGTGTTGAGTGTCATTAACCTGCTAGCCACCATCATATCGCGGTTCAACAAGAAAGAGGCAGACGCGGTGCTTGGAGAGTGGGAGAAGAGTCTCGAACCCTCTCAATTTTTCTATAAAGGGAACAAAGGCCCCTCTTTGGAAAGCAAGCTTTAAAAAGTGTCAAAGAAATGAGGACAACTTTATTGTTGGTTGAACAAAAGGGGAAGCAAGCTTTGGAACTTGTCGACAGAGCGTATGTGATGGAAGTGGGTCGAATCATAGCAGAGGGATCGACCGAAAACACAATGCATGATAGGAAATCGTTGCGGTCTATTTAGGTGTTTAAGATCTTGGTCCTTCACTGGAACATTAAGGCCGAAGCAAGGTGCCAAAGTAGAATAATTCCCAGTAGTCCATATATTTTATAAGGTGAATCAAGATGGCGAGCATGAGTAAAAAGGAAGGGGAAGTAATGGATGGTTCAAAAGCACTTTCCGGTATAAGGGTGTTGGAGTATTCTCAGTTTGTCAGCGGACCTTATTGTGCAAAGTTGATGGCTAATTTTGGGGCGGAGGTCATCAAGGTTGAGCCCCTTGAAGGCGATCAGGCGCGGACCTGTCCACCCTTCTTTCAGGACATCCCGGACAAGGAGATGAGCGGTCTCTTTCTCTACCTGAATACAAATAAGCTGGGTGTCACTCTTAATATTGATACGGAGATGGGGAGGCGCATCTTCCGAAATCTGGCGAAGCAGGCAGATATTCTGATCGAGAGCCATCCTCCAGGAAGAATGAAAGAGTACGGCGTCGACTACGAGACTCTAAAACGGGACAATCCGGGTTTGATCATGACCTCCGTAACCCCTTTTGGGCAGAGTGGTCCTTACCGTCAGTATAAATCCTATCCATTGAACACCTTTCATGCGGGGGGGGAGGGGTTTTGCCTTCCGGGGGGCATTGGTTATCAGCTCAACCCGGACCGGGAGCCTGTCAAGGCAGGCGGACATCTTGGTGAGTGCGACGCGGGAGTGGTGGCGGCCATGGTTTCTTTGGCTGCCTACTTGAAGAAAGAACAGACCGGCGAGGGGAGATGGATCGATCTTTCCCAACAGGAAGTTCTTCTCTCCTTGATGTGTACGGAATTGGGCAGGTTTTCGGATGGCTGGATAGAACGGAGGGGCACGCGCTGGTTTCCGATCGCGGGTCTGATGCAGTGTAAAGATGGTTTTGTGCAGGTGATGCCGTTTGAGAGGCATATGTGGAAGGGGTTCATGGACCTTCTTGGCAATCCTTCTTGGTCAAAGGAGGAGGACTACGATTTTGCTAACGTTTATGGTCGTCCTGTCAAGGGGCAGGGGATCACTGGGGTCAAGGACCGGGCGCAGATCCAGGAGGAGGTGAATAGCATTTTAGCGGAATGGGTGCTTCGCTATACGAAGGAGGAGATATACTACGGCGCCCAGCAAAGGGGATCGGCCGTTGGGATGGTCAGTACGACGGAGGACTTACTGAAGTCGAAGCAACTGCGGGCGAGAGAGTTTTTTGTTGAAATTGAGCACTCGAGGGCAGGGAAACATTTTTATCCGGGTGCTCCATTTAAGATGTCGCTCACCCCTCCCCAGATCAAGCGACCTGCACCTTTGCTTGGTGAGCACAACGAGGAGATCTACTCGGGGCGTCTGGGTTTTAGCAGAGGACAAATTTTGCAGTTAAGAGAGGCTAGCGTGATATGAAATCATCTGAGGGTCACGGTCTTTTGAGCGGCATAAGGGTCGTTGATTTTACGACCAACCTTGCGGGTCCGTATGCGACCCGTTTTCTCGGGATGTTAGGGGCAGAGGTCATACGAATCGAGCACGGGAAGCGTCTCGATGTTCTGAGGAGGCGAAGCGAGAGCGATTTTAACGCTACGAATCTTGGAAAGATGAGCATCACGCTCGACCTTAAGTCCGAAAAGGGCCTCGAACTTGCGAAGAAGCTGATCAAAATCTCTGACGTCGTGGTGGAGTCATTTCGGCCGGGCGTGATGGCGGAATTGGGTTTGGGCTATGGGGAGGTTCGGGAGGTAAAGCCTGAGGTTCTCATGGTTTCTCTTTCGGGTTTTGGAGCCACCGGGCCGGAGCGGAATTTTGCCAGCTGGGCTTCTATCTTTGCTGCAATGAGCGGGGTTTCGTACATTACGGGATACCCAGACAGCATTGCGACGGAGTTTCGTGGGTCCTTTGATACGAGGGCCGGTCAGATGGTTGCATTGGCCGTGATGATCGGACTGGTTCATTGTCGAAGGACGGGGCTTGGGCAGCATATTGATATCTCCGCCATTGAGTCTCAGATCTGTTCGATCGGCGAGGTAGTGATGGATTATACGATGAATGGGAGAATCTGCGAGAGGGCGGGGAACCATCATCCTTATATGGCTCCTCACAATGCCTACCGGTGTCTAGGCGAGGACTGTTGGGTCAGTATCGCGGTGGGGGATGATGCGGAGTGGCATGCCCTCTGTGATGCCATGGGAAAGCCTGAGCTTTCGAGGGAGGAAAGGTTTAAAGATCTTCTGTCTCGCTGGGAGAACCAGGAGGCTCTTGACGAAATCATCACCTCCTGGACCTCCGATCGCACGGACTATGAAGTGATGGAGATTCTGCAGAAGGTCGGAGTGGCCGCGATGCCTGTGTTGAGTGCGTCGGAGATATTCAGTGACCCCCATCTCCAGGAGCGGAGATTCGCCCAGGAGGTTGAGCATCCTCAAATCGGCAAGCGTTTGGTCTTTGGCCCCCCCTGGAAGATATCCGCCGATAGCTCTTACACCCTCACACGTGGTCCACTGGTGGGCGAGCATAATGATTATGTGTATTGTGATCTTTTAGGACTTACGCGAGAGGAGGTATCGCGTCTCGTTGACGAAAAAGTCATCAGTTAGCTTCCGTGGGTTGTTGTTTGGTTTCATCTTTGGGTAGGCGATCGGTATCCCCGTTATCGAAATTTCCTGTGGATGTTGAAGGTGAGTGACATGGGACCCTGCCAGGGTGTAAGAGTCATTGATTTAACACGCTATCTTCCTGGAAGATTTTGCACGTTAATGCTTGCCGACTTAGGGGCAGAAGTGATTACCGTGGAGCCGCCTAGAGTCCCGTCGGCGAAAATGAAGCCGATTGGTCGAGATACAGGTGCTCGGTATCTTGCGATTAATCGAAGCAAGAAGAGCATGGGTCTTGACCTGAATAAGGAAGAAGGCAGGGCCATTTTGTACGAACTCATTCGCAAGGCAGATGTCTTTGTGGAGGGTTCTCGTCCCGGAGTGGCTGAACGCTTGAAGATTGATTATCCTGTTGCTAAAGAACTTAACCCCAAAATCGTTTATTGCTCAATATCGAGTTTCGGACAGAATGGGCCTTACAGAGACCGTCCCAGCCATGATCTCAGTTGCCTCGGGCTTGCCGGAATGGTGGATATGGGAGAGGCCCCGTTGCTCCCTAAAAACCTTATTGTGAGCGATACCATTGGTGCACTCATGGCAACGATCGGGATTTTGTCCGGTCTTTTTGAAGCCCAAAGATCAGGCAAGGGGCAATATGTTGATCTGTCTATGCTAGACGCCCTGGTGAGCTGTCTCAATATCAAGGCGATGCGATATCTCCTCAGTACGGTGAATTCTGACAAGGAAGAGGACGACTTCACTTCCTTCGGCTATCCTTTCTACAATGTCTACAAGGCGAAAGATGGGGGATATGTCACCGTTGCCGCTGTAGAAAGACACTTTTGGAGAAACATTTGTGCTCTGATGGGCAGGGAAGATTTTGTTCAACACCAGTTTGATAAAGGGGAAAAGCGGAGAAAGATCTTTGATCATTTCCGGAGGACCTTTATGACGAAGGATCGCGATGAATGGGTTGGCATTTTATACCGCTCAGACGTTCCGTGCGGTCCGGTTAATTCTCTGGAGGAAGTTTTTCGGGATCCTCAAATCAACCATCGCAGGATGGTTGTAGAATCTTTTCATTCTGTATTAGGGAGAATACGACAGCTGGGTACCCCGATCAAGTTTTCTGGGACTCCTTACGAGGCTCAATCCCCTGCGCCGATCTATGGAATGCATACGGTTGAGATCTTGGAAGACTTGGGCTATTCAAAGGAACGAATTGGAAAGTTGCGCGGAGACGGAATCATAGAGTAATTTCGTGCCATTGTCGGATCACACGATGGTTAGCCCTTACTGCCGAAGTAAGACGTTGCTGTCGGCAATCGAGGGAGCGGCGCTTCAGGGAAGCTATTGCTGCTCGACCAGGTTGATTTCAAACAAGTGAGGCCACAGTTTACCTGTGACAAAGAGTCGGTAATTCACAATGTCATACCTCAATTTTGCACCGCATAGGGCTCTTGAAAAATAAAAAACCATCTGGGAATCCTGAAGACGACAAATACACCTATAGGATCTTCTGTACGAATCTTGCCGGCAAGGCTCATCGGAATAATGCCGAATACGACAAACGCACCGATGCCGAGAATCTTGTCGGCGAAGCCAAGCGCGAAGGCATGCATATGATCCCTTCGGCCAAGTTCAAAAACAATTACGCCTTTTTCCAGACCGTGGTGCTGGCCTACAACATCTGGCGATACATGAAAATGCGCGCTCGGTGCAGCCTATCTGCCGATGCAGTTCAAAAGGGGAGCACTATAAAGGGCATCGTGACCAACACGGTTTGCATCGCTCGACTGAAGCTGTTGTTTATCGCCGCCAAGGTGGTCAAAGATTCCAACCGGGACAAGGTCAAGTATTCGATCCACGACAGCCGAACACCGGAGATGCTTTCCTTTCTCCATCATTTAGACAAACGGTGCGTTCAACTAAAACCTGGCTTGAATCGGGTCACTGGCCCCAGCGATTTACGCTACCGGCCTGAGAAAGAATTTTCTTGCACGAATAAAATGAAAAGCGAAATCATTATCTTAAAGGCGCCCTATAACTGCTTGAACGGCAATAACAGTCCCCGATGAAACTCTGCCGGTTACTCGTCGCGGTCACTGGCATTGGAAGAAGAATTGCAGCCTATCGTTCATAGAGGCGAATTGCGTGCAAAATCCAGGTATTAAAAGGAGGTAATCTACTGAGGGAATGCCAAGAGGTAAATAGGAGGTAAAAGTGAAAGCACTAGTTGTCGGTGGGACTGGTCCTTCCGGACCCTATATTGTGGATGGATTATTAGAGAGAGGTTATGAGGTGACCATCCTTCACCGGGGCACCCATGAGGTCGAGTTTTCCGGCCCTGTGGAGCACCTGCATGGCGACCCTCATTTTGTGGAGACGCTGGAGGAGACCCTGGGCTCGCGCACCTTCGACCTTGTCGTATGCACCTATGGGCGGCTGAAGCTAGTGGCCCAGGTGATGAAGGGACGGACACCGCGGTTCATAGCTATCGGCGGTTCAGGGCACTTCCGGGTTTTACAGAACCCGCCGCGAGGGCCGGTGGGAATTCCCGTACCGATACCAGCCGAGGCTCCCCTCATTGATGACCCGGACGTCCACCATGGTCACTATATGATGGCCATCACCGAGCAGGCAGTTATGAAAATACACAATGAGGGGCACTACAATGCCACCATGTTCCGCTACCCCATGTGCTATGGTCCCAGGCAACATTCGTTTTGGAGCATAATAAAGCGGATTCAGGACGGGAGGAAGCAACTTATTCTCCCTGATGGCGGCTTGACTTTGCAGACTAGGCTGTATATGGAGAATGCGGCCCATGCCGTGCTGCTGGGGGTGGACAAACATGAGGAGTCCAGGGGACAGATATATAATGTGACGGACGAGAAGGTGATAACAATCAGGGAGCAGATAGAGCTGGTATCCCAGGTAATGAATCATGAGTGGGAGTTCATCAGTATGCCCGGCAGGCTGGCCAGGCCCAGCCGCCCCTACGCTTCAGGGCTCTATCATGTGGTCCTGGACATCAGCAAACTCAAAAACGAACTGGGGTACCGGGATCTGGTTCCTCTGGAGGAAGGTATCAGGCGGACGGTGAACTGGGAGCTGGCCAACCCTCCTGTGCCCGGAGAGGTAGGGTTACGAGGTACAAGGGACCCCTTTGACTATGAGACCGAAGACCGGTTTATCGAGGAACAGAAGCAAGCCGAGGCTCGTATCATGCAGATACCTATGCCTGAACGGGCACCACGTCACCATGCTATGCCTCACCCCAAGACGCCCGGGCAGCTGAAAGATGAGATGGGCCGCTGAATTAGCGTATAAGCCGAGGAAAGTGAAGCGGTCAGGTGGTCTTGACACGAGCCGCTTTGAAGATAGCCTGCACTGCTGAATAGCCCATAAATAATCTTGATTTTTGGTCTGAATGTACGTCATTTACGGGACGTACTTAACTTATTGATCCCTGAGAAGTAACTCTTGTTTTGTATCTAGGATTACGTTAGATGCGGTCATGTATAAGAAAACAAGCCACTTCCGGTTAGCGCCAGCCAGATAGGAGCACTCCCCAAGAAGACCACCACGACGCGCTGCCAACCTCCTCTCCGCCCGGGTACCTTGGCTTGTCCCGGCTAATCCCAGAGGTCCGTGGCCACGTCTTCGAGACCCAAGTCGACAAGGGCCTTCCCGGAGGGCTTGCCCGTCTTGAGATCCCAGACCATGGTTTCGTAGTAATCGCGCACCATCGGCTTGATTCGCACGGTGCTACCTCGGGCCCCTCCATCCGGCGGCGGGTCGTCGGTGTAGCGATAGGGCAGCATATCATCTGACGGCACGAGCCCGTGCCGCAGGTTGAAGCCTCACCTTAGGTTCAACAGCCGCAGCGCCTCGCGGCGCAAATCGGCAGCCGTGTACTTTTCGCCGGTGGCAACGGATAGGGTCTCGGCCATCAAATCGAAGCTCACGCCCATGGTTCCGAAAGAGCAGACGCCCAGGGTATTGACCAGGCAGCGGTTCACCTGTCCCTCTTTGACCGGCTGCGCCTCGACCTCTCTTTCCCGACTTGGGGGCACCGAAGTAGGTATCGTCCATCTCAACGATCCCGGCCAGCTTATAGTACGCATCTCGCTCTGCCGTGGCCTTTCGGATCTTGTGACCCATGATCCAGACCGTCCGGTAGCCTTTGATATCCAACATCCTCTGAAGAGAGAGCATAGAAATGCGCTCTTCTGGCGGCCCATCAGGAAGATCATCCAGAAGCACTTCCTCAGGGGGGTCCTGGTCTTATGAAAGATGGTTCCCGCGGTAAGAGAGGCCTGGTACTTACAGGACTTGCATTGATAGAGGTGGCGAGTACTGTGAAACGAGACATAGGTATTGGCATCGGTATCCCTCAGGCCAGCGGAGCTGGAAGAGGTGATTCTGGCACGCCTTTTCCGTCGCAAACTTTCTTTGAAACTCGATCAGGCTCATGGGTTTCTGTTGCATTGCAATAGCTCCTTTTTGTTAATAATTATAGCATATTAACTGAGCTAAAGCTATAATCAATTATGGAATTATTGCAGGTCTGATGTTCATAAACGGATGAGACTCTGCTTTTTCCAAGGTCTTGTTGCATGCTGTTTTTTTGATAGCCTCTCTAATCTGTTTATCAGTACGGCTCTGGTTGTTGGCGGTGAGATGATGTCTTCGATGGCCATTAGTCCCGCGGAATTGTATGGCTCCTCGTACTGTTCCTCCAGAAACTTAACTTTACTAGCTAGGACTTCATCAGCCTTATTAGCACTCGCTATCTCCTTTTTATATATCTGCCTAGCCATGGACTCCAGGTCCATAGCCCTGAGTTCACCGCTGGGCCACGCCAGGACTGAGTCTACGCCCATTCCTCGGCTGCCCATCACCAGACGGGCCGCCCCATAGCACTTCCTGATGTAGAGGACGATGCGGGGCACAGAGGCTTCGCAGATGGCGAAAACGGGTTTAGCTGCATGCCGCTCCAGCCCCTCCCGGCTCTGCTCCTGCTCCAGTGAGGGCAGAAACCCCGGTGTATCCACCAGGAAGATCAATGGCACATTAAAACAGTCGCAGGTCCTTACGAAATGAGCCTCTTTGTCACATGTGTTGGCATCCAAGGAGCCGTGGGCCTCCATGGGATTATTGGCCACTATGCCTACTGTCCGCCCGGCCATTCGGGCATAGCCGGTAATAATATTAGGAGCCCACAGTGACCCAATCTCAAAGAACTCGCCGTTGTCCACTATGGAGGTAATCAAACGGTGCATGTCCATGGGTTGTGACGGGTCCTGAGGTACGAGTCCCATCAGTTTCTCATCTCGGCGTGCGGGATTATCTCCGGTATCAATGATAGGTGGTTTTTCTTTCCAGTTGGAAGGTAGAAAACTAAGGAGCTTACGGCATTTTTGTAACGCCTCCTCATCACTGTCTGTAAGGATGTCGCAGGAACCGGTGGTAGTGGCATGCAGTAGGGCACCACCGATCTCATCCTGGGAAACCTCCTGAAAGGTTACTGCTTTAAGCAACGCTGGCGAGGCTATAGACATGAAACTCAATTTACGCCTAAAAATAAGAAAGTCACTCATCATAGGAATGTAAGCTGCACCTGCATAGCAAGGGCCCAGCATCAGGGATATTTGAGGGATAATTCCAGATGCTATTGGCGGTGAAAACATATCGAGCTGCCCCCCTCCACACCCATCAATACAGATTGGCACCCTGTATCCAAACTTCCCTAACCTATCTTGGAGCCTGCGTCCCCCCGAATCAATGATTCCTACATAGGGATATCCTTCGTTTCTAGCCTGCTCTATCACTTTCGCCAATTTCATCATTTGTGTAGATGCTTGAGAGCCGCCAGCGAGGGTATAGTCGTGGGCAGCGGCATAAACCGTTCGCCCGTTGATCTCCCCATAACCAATGATCATTGCGTCTCTAGGTATCTCCCGATTGTCAATTTCAAATCCCGTTCTAAATGGCCTCGCTAATAGATCTAGTTCCTCGAATGTACCAGGATCAAAAAGCAACTCGACTCTTTCCCAGGCAGTCAGCTTACCAGCAGCATGTTGTCTTTTTATGGCTTCGGGGCCACCGCCATGGCCGAATCTTGCCTTTACTGTTTCTAATCGTAATGCTTTTTGTTTCATATCCATTTTCTTAACTCTATAATCTTATGTTATCGTGCTTGCGGGGAGGTATTTCTTGTGTCTTCCCATTTAATAATCTCAATACCTGAATCAAGAAAGGCCGAGTGTCCCTGGGGTCAAGGAACTCCTGTGGCTGCTGCTGCTCCAAGGACTTGAGATGCTCCTTGATTTCCGCTACCCGCTTCTTTTCCTGCTTTTTTCTCTTAGTTTCATCCCCGATAGTGCTAAGCTCTCCCTTATAGAGAATAGAAACCGCTCCTTCTGGGCCCATAACGGCTTGGGCTAGAGCGGGCCAACTGACATAGAAGTCACCTCCTAGCCCAGTCCCGGGCATAGCCAAAGTGCCCCCTCCGTATAGCTTTCGAATAGATACGGTAATTTGGGGTACTGTAGCCTGCGAGTTGGCATAGATTACCCGGCAGCCGTGCCGGATCAGGCCACGGACCTCCTCATCGATAGCGGGGAGAAAGGCTGGACAGTCAGCCAGCCAGATTAGCGGAATACCAAAGGCGTCACAGAAGCGGACAAAATATGCCATCTTGTCGGCGGCATCGAGGGTCATGCAACCCCCTTTGTCACGAGGGTTGTTTGCCAAGAGACCGACAACGTAACCACCCAGCCGGGCCAGCCCTACAATTAAATTAGAGGCCCAGTAGCGCCTTATCTCAAAGAATTCTCTGTTATCCACCACCAGAGAAATGACTCGCTTCATATCAAAGACCTTGGACTCATCCACCGGAACCAGTTCCAGAAGCTCCTCCTCACGGCGGTTCGGGTCATCCTGGCTCACTATGAAGGGCGGTTTCTCCCGGTTGTGCTGCGGTAAATAACTGAGGAGCTGCCGACACTTCTGAAGACAGTCTTCATCGTCATTTGCAAAGATGTCGTAGCAGCCCGTCTTTCTGGCATGTATCCAGGCCTCGCCCACTTCCTCGCCACACTTGCCCTCCGGCGGTGCTGCCACGTGCATATAGCTAGTATTACGTACAAGAAAAACGAAATCGGCAAGTTGGGAACATATGGCCATCCCACCCGTACACGGCCCCATTACTAGGTTTATCTGCGGGATAACTCCGGAGGAAAGGGTTTGCATCTTAGCTATGGACTCCAGAGAGTAAAAATGTGGGTAATGAATCAGGTCTCCAAATCTTTCCCCAACCGAGTCAATCATGCCGACCACAGGCACCCGTGCATGGAGAGCCTTTTCCATCACGTTAGTTATTTTTTGGGCGTGGACGACCCCAATGCTCCCTCCCAGAACGGTAACATCTTGAGACCAGACAAAGAGCGGCCTTCCGTTTACTTCTCCATAGCCCGTGATGACTCCGTCCGTAGGTATACCGCTGACCATGGGGTCAAGCAAATCTTCAGCGGATGCGAGTAACAGGTCAAGTTCTTGAAAGCTATTAGGGTCAAGCAGTTTTTCAATCCTCTCTCGGGCAGTTAGCTTGCCCTCTCGGTGCTGCTTTTCGATAGCGGCAGTAACTCCAACCAACCTGGCCTGTTTTTTGGCGATATTTCTTTCAGCCAGTTTTTCGCCCATGCTACTCATCGTTATCTCCTGCAATCACTTTCGTCCAAATTAATTCTTAAGTTGACCCCTGTTTTGGTGAAATAGTTAATTGAAATACATCTATCATATTCAATCAATTGTTGCAATCTGTCATCTACGAAGGTAGCGTTTCATATATTTTGTCAGACGGGAAAAAGAGGTACCACCTAGAAAAAAACCCAAACACCAAAAAAAGGAGGTATCCCATGAGACACAAGGTTGTTATTCCCAGTTTGCCACAAGCCTATGACGTAATCAAGGAAATGAATTTGGATACCGCTCATTGGGACTCTGACTATCGCAGTGCAGGATGCCGCTCCTTAGAGACAATTTTAGAGGGGCGGATGCAGGAGCGGGTCAGTTACTACCTAGAGGAGATGGCCCGGGTAGGAGCACCTGATCGCAGAAACGGGTATTTCTCCCGTCACCTGGTAACCGAACTCGGAGACATTGAACTCCATGTCCCCAGAACCCGGCGCTTTAGCCCGGTACGGATCGTTCGGGCCTATGCTAGAAGAGCGCCTCCCATAGACCGGATGATCCTGGCCTGCTTTGTGCTCGGGATCTTAACGCGCAAGGTGGCACAGGCCCTGCTTCCCGTGCTCGGAGAGCCGGTGAGCGCTACCACCGAGTCTCGCGTAGCCAAGAGCCTCGATACAGCGGTAGCGGCCTTTCACCGGCGGCCCATCACAAGACAGTACCGGTTTCTTATCTTTGATGCGGTCGTGCTCAAGCGGAAGACCGCGCCGGATCGGTCAAGCGAGTGGTCCTGGTTGCCTTGGGGATTACGGAAGAGGGCAAAAAAGAGCTCATCGATTTTGCCATTGCCCCGGGGGAATCCCAGGGGGCATGGGAGGCCTTCCTCACCGACCTGTACCGCAGGGGCTTGAGTGAAGAAACCGTTGAGATGATCGTCACCGATGGCGGTAAGGGTCTTCTGGCAGCCATCCCCGTGGTCTATCCACAGATACCCATCCAATGCTGCTGGGCTCATAAGAGCAGAAACGTGCTGAACCATATAAGAAAAGCCGATAGAGAGGCAGTGAAGCGCGATCTCCACGCAATCCAGTATGCAGCCGGGATTCGTGAGGCCCAGACGGCCATAGGAGCCTTTTCCCGCAGATGGAAGCATAGCTCCCCCAAGGCGGTTTCATGCCTGCTCGCCGATGAAGAGGAGCTTGTGACGTTTTTCCAAATCAAGGACTCCTCATGGTGGTCCCAGGTACGAACCACCAATGCCATTGAGCGGAGGTTTCGGGAGGTTAGACAACGCACTAGACCTATGGGGGTGATTTCAGATAAAACGAGTATGGAGAGGATCCTCTATGCCGTGTTCTCCTATGAGAACCTCAGGCAAGGTGTGGCTACCCCTTTTCTTGCGGTGACACAAAACTCTTGACGTTATCTCTACGAATGTTTTAGATTTTTCTAATTGACACCCCAGAAGACTTTCTCTATAAAATGCTCGAGTAAATCGAGCGCTATCAGTTTAATATCGCTCGCCATCACTTTCCACAGGGAGTCTCGAAGATGGAAGATGAAATTTCTCAACGGAGAAAAACGTAAAAACCTGGTTGTATGGTCACTAACTGCTAAAGCTCATTTCGATATTGATGACGCTTGAAGTAGATCTTGGTCGCGCGGGGCTAACGCAAGCCAAAACAAGCGTCATGGTACTCCAAAGATGCCCCATACGTAAATAACCAGCGCGGCACGCTTGCGCTTACTCATTTGCATCGAGACGTTCTCGGGGCTGGCAAGAAGGGAAAGAGTATGAGATTACTTGAGTGGCAGAGTAAGAGACTCCTTGCCAAAGCTGGAATCCCAGTTCCAGTTGGCAGTGTTGTGGAGAGCCCCTATGCGGCAGGGGACGCTGCGGCGCGTCTCGGTAAAAAAGTTATGGTGAAAGCACAGATAAGGATCGGTGGGCGGGGGAAGGCTGGCGTCATCTTGAGTGCCGTAGATGCCTCATCTGCGGAGATGGCTGCTCGAGACCTTATTGGCCGTGAAATTAAGGGCCGAGTGATCCGGCAGGTTTTGGTAGAGGAGCAAATCGACGCTGAGCAGGAACTGTATATTAGTTTCACCGTAGACTATGATGCGCGCCGATCCTTGTTGTTGTTTAGTTCGGAAGGTGGCGTGGACGTCGAGGCGACAGCGACGAACAACTTCGCGAGGGCGGAGCTCAATCCTCTTCTCCCGTTACCCGAGTACGTTGTCCGTGATGTGCTTGCTTCTGCGAAGGTTCCACGTAACATCGACCTTGCTCTTTACGACCTAGCTAAGCGGCTGTATGGCGTGTACAGAGAGTACGAGGCTACTTTGCTGGAAGTTAACCCGTTACTAGTACTGCGAGACGGGATGGTGGTCGCTGCGGACGCCCGCATGATCATAGACGATGCTGCGATAGAGCGGCAGCCAGCGATCGCCGAATTTGGAGACTCATTGCTTGACTCGACTATATCAGAACAGATCAAGTTGAAACACGATTTCGACTATATTGAGTTAGATCCGGGTGGTAACATTGGGCTAATCAGCACCGGTGCCGGCGGAACCATGATGACAATCGATCTTCTCACTCGCGAGGGTGGCCGTGTTATCAACTTTTCTGATGTGCGAACGGGCAGGATAGGGCGAGATCCCTCGCGGCTTATTGTTGTTCTTGAGCAGCTTGTCCAAAAACCGAACTTCCGAGTCCTTCTGGTGAGTATCTTCGGTGCGATAACTGATCTCGCTGCATTTGCTGAAGCGTTGTTGGCTGCTTTGCGGGCCAGACCCATTAGTGCTAAGGTATATGTGCGTCTTCAGGGACGAAATGAAGAGGCGGCACGTGAACTGCTTGCGACTACAGGCGTGACGACTTACTCTTCGCTCGAAAGTGCTGTGAGTGCGGCAGCCTCCACGGCAAAGGAGAGCACACCATGAGCATACTCGTCGATCAATCGAGTCGTGTTGTAGTTCAGGGAATTACTGGCAGAACAGCGGCCAACCATGTTCGAATGATGCGTGAGTTTGGGACGCAAGTAGTCGCCGGGGTGGTTCCAGGCAAGGGTGGTACTCAGCAGGATGGCATCCCCATATACGATACGGTGTCTGAGGCGAGTAGTTTGAATGGTGCTAACGTTAGCCTTGTAATGGTACCAGCCAATGCGGTTCGTGATGCGTTGCTTGACGCGATATCTGCAGAGATGCCCCTTGTAGTCTGCGTGACCGAGGGTGTGCCGGTGCACGATATGTTGGTTGTATTTGAGCGGCTTCGTACCGGAAAGACCCGTCTCATTGGTCCAAATTGTCCGGGTTTAGTTACTCCGAATCAGGCGCTTGTTGGCGTGATACCGCAGACACTGACAAGACCAGGAGAAATAGCTGTTGTTTCTAGAAGTGGCACTCTTTCCTATGAGGTTTGCTACGAGCTTATAAGTGCTGGGCTGGGCCAAAGCACCTGGATTGGTGTGGGCGGAGATGCACTGAAAGGTACTTCCTTTTCTGACTTGCTACCACTTTTCGCAGCTGACCCCATGACTCGCATTGTAGTTTTGATAGGTGAGATTGGCGGTACGGACGAGGAATGCGCAGCAGAACTGGCGGCAAGCTATCCCAAGCCGCTAGTAGCCTTAATAGCAGGTGAATCTGCCCCGGCTGGTCAGACTATGGGGCACGCTGGAGCAATAATCACTGGCGATCGCGGAACCTACACAACAAAGGTAACAGCACTCCAAGGTGCCGGCGTAGCTATTGCAAAATCCCCTCGAGAGGTCGCCTCATTATGCAGGTGATGTGCACCAAGTGCACAAGATGACCCCATCACGACTGAAGGAGTAACCGACATGTAAAATGGAAAAGGAGCTTGACAAGAGGTGGCCTCATAGAAGGGATATTTACCTCGCCTCACCATCATCCAAATCAAGCCTACTCGTAGACCCATGCCTCCAAGAGTATGTGTAATAAAGAAAGAAAAAAAGAGGTTTTATGTAAAGATATTAGGATTATTTCGATTTTTGAAATTAATAGCTATATTCTTCCAAAAATCTCCAAATATTCTTTTAGGTAGTTATTTTTAGCCATTGACAGAGTTAGTGAAGTGACATATCATAGGGTCTGGGAATTTTGGAAAAGCAAACTATTACCAAATCATAGGTCAGAAAAGGCAGTTGAATGTTCTGAGAAACAGGAAACCAATAAAGAAGTTGGGTTAGGATTTTTGAGTCCGAACGGGGGATTGTGGGAATAGCTTGAAGATGCCATTGAGGTTAAGAATAAATG
>DAOVAK010000444.1 GCA_030671095.1 Deltaproteobacteria bacterium
ATAGAACTTGCCCGCACCCTTACACACAAGGCCTGCTGGATGGTGGACAATGGTAAGATTGATACCAAAACCGTGGCCATGGCAAAATGGTTTGCGGCCCGGACGGCTGTTGAAGTAGTTGATGAGGCGCTTCAGCTCCACAGTGGTTACGGCTATATGAATGATCATGACATCGAGCGTTTTTACAGGGCGGCAAAGGTGCTTGAAATATATGAGGGAACCAAGGAGATAGAAAAGTTGATCATAGCACGTCGTGTGCTTGGCAGGTATTAGAAACTGTAAAGAAGAGATCAATCATACTTAAATGTTTATCAGGGGAGGAGGAAGAATATAGAACGGAAACATTATGAAAAGTCGTTTTTCAGGGTAGGTGTATCCTCATGGCATTTGTCTTTGCCGGGTTTCTTCTTTCCTCGTGTGCCAAACCCGAAAAAGAGGCCGAACCGGCCAAAAAGATCGAAGAGTTAGGGCTGGTGTCCTTGTGATCGCTCAAACCGCGTAACTCCTTCCGAATGCCTATAGTAAGAGTTTTCGGAGAAGCCAGATGCGTGAAAACCGCACGTCTGGTTTGGCGAGAGGGGAGCAGGACGCAGTGCGAGGCATACGGCTATTGTGAGCTACAACTGATAAACCCAGGAACTGAGGTATGCCGAAGCTTAAATATTATCACCTACCCCTCTGCTCAATTCAAAGATATTACTCCAGTGAACTATTACAGAAATTCTTGAGCAATCCGCTTGAGACTTTTTCAAAACTCAACCCACAACCCGTAATGCACCACCCACATTCGCATACATCGACCCTTCGCTCCTCTTCACTACGGATTTCCTGCCTCAGAAGTTTCCCCTCTTTGTTGGGCCTTGGAGATGTTACACAACGCGCCCCTAAATGGGGGGAAACCGGTGACAGGATCTTGCACATTATCCGTGAGGAGATTGGCATTTGCATCTGCCCACCCGTGGGGAACACCAATGATGCCCGGTAGGATTTTATCGGTAACCAGTGCCCTTAGCTTTATACTACCCCTGAGGGTATTGACACGAACCATATCCCCATTTCTAATTTCTGAATCCTGAGCCGTTTTCGTATTTATCTCGACCCGCGGCTCGGGAAAAGCCTTTCGCAAGCTGGAGCACTGTCGAAATTGGGAGTGCTGATATACCTCGCACCTGGCACCTGTGATAAGGGTAAATGGATATTTGTCCAAAAGATCGGATCTACTTACCGGCGTTTCCGTTGATTCGGTATGGATAGGCAATGGCTCATGCCCCAACTTATCCAATCTCTCTGAGAAAAGCTCAACTTTCTTGGAAGGGGTATTGAAGCCATTCTCCTCATACTTCCGGAATCCCATTTTACCATACTTAATCCCATCAGGATTTTCCTTAAGTTGTCTAAAAGTAATACCGGAGGGGCTCAGTTCCCAATCTATGGCCTCCTGGATACCGGACCAGGGGTAATAACTCTCATAGCCCATTTTTCGACCCAGAGTGAACCAGAATTGCCAGTCAGGCCAGCACTCCCCAAGAGGTTTTGTCACCTTGTTTTGAAGAACGACAGTTGGGGATGTTGGCATCATCTGCCCGTAGTCAAGCCATTCCGGACGTTCAAAAAATGTGGCAGCCGGCAGAACCACCTGGGCCAGCTTGGCAGTTTCGGTCATATATGTATCCATAACTGCAAGAAAATCGAGTTTTTTGAGGGCCCTTATCGTTTTGTTGGTGTGGGGCCAGCTGGAAACGGGGTTGCCTCCTTGAACCAATAACGCTTTCACAGGATATGGCTTGCCTGTTATAAGGGTCTCGGATAAAGAGGCCGCATGAGCCTCGGCAAGGACCCGAAAAAACAGGTTGTACTCTTCCACGCCGACGCCCTTGATCTTGGGAAACTTTTCCCTTATCCGATAACTTTTGAACGGCAACCTGTAACCAAAGACATTCCCCCCCCTTTCATCGAGATTTCCGGAGATTGCAATTATGGAGGCAATGGCCCGGAAGGCCTGAAAGCCATTGGTAGCGTGATTAGGAGAAATCCCGGAGGCAATAGCGGCAGGTCTGTGCCGGCCGATTAGTCTTGCAATATTACGAATAGTCGCTGCAGGCACCCATGTTATCTCTGCTACTTTTTCAGGGGTCCATGATTTGACCCTTTCACAAAGTTGATCAAAACCTACCGTGTAATCATTAACAAAATCGCTGTCGTACAGTTTTTCAGATATTAAGACGTTTAAGAGTGCCAGGGCCAACGCGCCATCTGTGGCTGGCCTTATGGGAACATGCAGGTCGGCCTTGAGCGCGATATCTGTTTTCCTTGGATCGATTACAACAAGTTTTGCCCCTCTACTGACTGCTTTATCTATCTCCATATTGAGGAGCCGGTTCGTCGAAGGGGGATTGTTTCCCCACACCAGGATCATTTCACTGTTCGCTGGATCCGGGAATGCAAAGGCGCCGAAAGTCATGATATGGGCTATAATCCCACTCCACTGACAAAAGCTGGCGGCCGAAGTGATATTCGGTGTACCAAAGAGATCGCAAAACCTCTTGGCATGCTTAATCATCGGGGTCATGACCTGACCCATGTAAATGGCCAGCGATTCCGGACCGTGTCTTTTCTTGGTTTTCTTCAATTCTGTAACAACTATCTCCAGGGCTTCATCCCAGGATATCCTTTCCCAGTCGCCGTTACTTTTTTTCAAGGGATAAGTGAGTCGCTCTGGAGAATATTGGTATTCAAGAGAGGCCTTACCCACAGGGCATAGAAAGCCCTTACTCAATGGATGGGTTTTCCTGCCTTCTACCTTAACAATCTTCCCGCCTTCCAGCGTGACATTCATCCCGCATATAGCATAGCGGCCGCACATACCGCATAATGTTGGTACTACATTTCGCCTTCCCATATCACTACCACCTTGAAACGAAATTTGGCTGTATTCTAAAGGATTAACGCTTGAGCTTATCTCAAATCAATTCAGGTCTCCAGTCGTACTCCATGTGCTCTGCTGTTTCCCGTGCAATTTCTTTGCCCAACAGTTTGGCAACCGTGTACAAGGACATGTCTATTCCCGCAGAAATACCTGAAGAAAGGATGATCGTTTCGTTGTCGATGAAACGTCTGTCCGTTAAAACGCGGCTGTCGGATGCAAGTTTTGTCAACAAATCTATGGCACCATGGTGAGTTGTAACATCCAGGCCTTTCAACAGGCCGCATTTGGCCAAAAGGAGTGATCCCGTACAAACCGAAAGGACGAGCTCTGCTTGAGCCGCTCGCTTTTTGATCCAGTCAATTAATCTTCTGTTAGATATTTCCCTGCGCGTACCCATTCCCCCCGGAACCAAAAGGATATCGATCCTGATATCATCAGAAAGCAAGTAGGTCGGATTAACACTGAGACCGTTTCTCGCAATAACGGGGGAATCTTCCGCAACCGTGAATATCTTAAAAGGTCTTTCGTTCCTCTGGTCTCCTGTGACGGA
>DAOVAK010000708.1 GCA_030671095.1 Deltaproteobacteria bacterium
GTTAGATCAGTCTCCGTGTCAAAGGATTTTCCATCTTCAGTGGTAATGATCACAGTATAGGTGCTGAGATATTATGAAATCGATAAGAATCTGGTGGGTATCTTAATGGATAACTACTGAAACATTCAAGAAAAAAAGCCCTAATGGCCTAGTACACAGTAAGGAGTAGGGAGCTTGCCCTGAGCCTGTCGACCCTTCGACATACGCCTTCGGCAGTGAGCTCAGGGCCGAACTGCTCAGGGTCGATGCTGAGCAAGGTCGAAGCATCGAAGGGTAAGGAGTAGGCAGCTTGCCCTGAGCCTGCCGAAGGGTAAGAAGTAAGGAGTAAAGAGTGGCGAGGAACAAGTAGGCAGTGAGGAGTAGGCGGTATTGTATAACAACGCAACCACTTAACCATTCAAACAATTAATCCACTTCAGGTCTCGGAAGAACGCCAGCCCTCTCTGCAATCTCCGGAACCTTGTGTTCCCATTCGATGGCCATGAGGTGAACCCCTGCCACGCCTTCCATCTCTTTGAATTCCTCAATCTGCTCCAGGGCAAACTTTATACCCTCTTCAGCCACCTTGCCTTTCCCTGCCCCTCTTAGTCTTTTGACGAGGGATTCTGGTACATCCATCCCCGGAACGGCCCTGGCCATATACTGGGCCATACCGATACTCTTCATGGGGGTGACGCCGGCGAGGATATAACATTTCTCATGGAGGCCCATGTCCACGGCCCGCTTCATGAAGTCCCTAAATTTGTCCATGTTATAGATACACTGGGTCTGAATGAAGTCCGCCCCCGCCTCAACCTTCATGGCGAGGCGATGGACCCTGAATTCAAAGGGATCCGCAAAAGGATTAGAAGCAGCCCCAATGAAAAGCCTGGGGGGCACATCAATCTCTTCGTCATTGATGAACTTCCCCTCATCTCGCATCTTTTTGACAAGCGCAATGAGTTGCATGGAATCTATGTCATAGACATTTTTCGCCTCAGGATGATTCCCAAAACTCTGATGGTCGCCTGAGAGGCAGAGCATGTTTCGGACACCCATAGCGTAGACGCCAAGAATATCACTCTGAATGGCCAGGCGATTGCGGTCCCGGCAGACCAACTGAAAGTTGGGCTCTATCCCGTCTTGGATCAATATGGTGGCCGCTGCCCAGCTGGACATCCGGACCACGGCAGTCTGGTTGTCCGTCAGATTCACCGCATCCACCACCCCTTTCAGATGAGCGGCCTTCTCTTTCAGGTGCTCCACATTGGCACCCTTAGGTGGACCGCACTCTCCGGTAAAAGCAAAATGGCCAGCCTCCAGGACCTTTTCCAGATTGCTCCCTGATTTGAGATCGTTCATTCTACCAGCTCCTCCCTCACACTCCTACGGGGACCTCCATCCCTGGCGGTTCTCCAGTCCTTCACAGGTTTTCGTGAAGTGATGTCTTCCAGGCGCCCCTCATCCATCTTCTTTCTCACGATGATGTCCCAGATACAGTCCACTTCTTTGGAGATTTCACACTTTCCATCGGCCGACCCGCCGCATGGGCCATTGAGCAGGCTCTTGGAACAACGTGCAATGGGACACATGCCGTCGAATTTATGAATGATACAAGTCCCGCACCCCGCGCACCTCTCTGCCCAGATGCCATGCTCTACGGCACCTCCAAAAAAGGTGGTATTCACGGCCGGGAAAAAGCGCTGGTTCGGATATGCCTCAGACAAGAACTGCGGGCCCACACCGCAGGCCATAGATATGACCCCATCATAGTCATTAACCATATCCTTCACCTGCTGGATGTATTCCGGATCACATTGTCTTTCAAGGGTCTCTTCATCCACCTCCAGGGGTTTGCCCTCCTTATTTCTGGCAATCTTCAGGGTGGAGGCCAAAATGCCCACTTCTTTGCTCCCACCCACATTGCAGACGGTGACACAGCCCTTGCAGCCCACGATGAGGACCTTTTTACAATCCTTGACCATCTCCAGTATCTCGTTGATCGGTTTTCTATCCGCAACTATCATGTTTCACCTCGTGCTATAGTCTATATAAGCCAGTATCATGTCCCAAAAGTAAGTTATTAAAGTTATAAATATCAAGCGGCCTTGTTCAGTTTTACGGGGCTGGGGCCCAATTCTTTGATCCTTTCCACCATCTCTAAGGCGATCTGCGCAAACCGAGGGCCTTCGCCTGC
>DAOVAK010000134.1 GCA_030671095.1 Deltaproteobacteria bacterium
CTCCATAGTCCTCGGATACACGATATCCATTCCGCGAGATTATGTGGTTGCACATGTCAATGCTTGATTCAATGGCTACAATAAAATGATATTTCGTACTCCCGATTTTATCTGGGTCGTTAAGAAACTCATCTTGAGGTAGTTTTGCAATATCTGTAAGACGAGCAACGCTCTTTCTGAGTTCAGAGACTAACTTAACCATTTTTTCTTGATCAAACTGGGGCATTTATGACCTCGTGCAGGTATCGACGGTGAAATGGAGCAAAATCGAAGTATTGCTTCAAAATCAGTCCCTCAAAATCTGCTCGCATGTTAGGATCCCTATCCACTACTATCCTCCCATTACGAATTACACTTTGGCAAAATGACAACGGCGCCCGATTGATGATCCGGATGTCCATTGGATATTTGATAACTCTTTCAAGTTTGCTTTCTAAGTTAAGCTCATAATTCAAAGGGCTATTCGGTTCCACATTGGTAATAACACCCAGGTCTATGTCAGAGAAAGAATCTTCTGTCACAAAAGAACCAAATAGATAAGCAGCAGTAATCTCATCACATTCGCTGTGCAAGTAAGATGAAATTTTCTTTACAACAGCCTCCTTTTGAGACGATTTTAATTTGTGTTTCATAGTGATCATTGAATCCTGTCTCCGAAGAAATCACTGCACTTTTTCAAAAACCCAACCCGGCGAAGCCGGAACCAAATTGAATATTGACGATTGAATATTGACGATTTGTGGTATCGCTTCGCTCTGTCTTTTCTACTAAAATCGATAGAATTCCTTAAATATTCAATCTGACTATGGCATAAATCATGCGCAAACATGATGTGATTTGAACAAATAGGTACTAAAGCAGTTCCGACTCTCTTACCCGCTGGGGCAGGGTTTCGAGGTTGGGTATCTGGTCCACCGTCTCGGCATCCGCGCCTTTCCCTGGCCCAGACCTGGTCTTACCTGTCAATTCCAAAAGATCCTTTCTTAAGCAATACACCTGAGTCGTCCTCTCAAATCGATTTAATCGCGCCAGGGCGGGAAGGTTGAATTTGCCGTTGTTTTTTCTTGACAAAACCCCAACCTTATTTTACGTTGCAAAACAAGGTTTCGCAATGCAAAATTCCACCCAAACAAGATATCATATCCATTCTCTGGGTCGCGGATTGAAAATCCTTGAATTGCTGGCCCAAAGCAGGGAGCCCCTTACCCTGAGCCGCATCGCCGCGGCCATGGCACTGACGCTGCCCACCGCCTATCGCTTCCTGTTCACACTGGAATCCCTCGGCTACGTGGACAAAGACCCGGATATGAAGTCTTATCGCGTATCCCCAAAGGTGCTGGCGCTCGGTTACGGCGCGTTTCAATCCTCGGACCTTTGGCAAACTGCACACCCCTATCTGTTGCGCGCCAGCAGGGACCATGGCGAAACCTTTAATCTGGCTATCCTGGACGGGATGAATATCCTTTACATCGATCGAATCAAAACCCAGAAAATTCTGACCATCAATCTTGAAATCGGTTCAAAACTGCCCGCGTACTGCACGTCCATGGGCCGAGTCCTCCTGGCATTTTTGCCTCAGGAACAGGCCTTGAAAATTATTGAACAAACCTCAAAGAAAGCCATGACGCCCCACACGGTTTTGTCTACCGAAGCCCTCAAAGGGGTACTGGAAAAGGTCAGGGTGGACGGCTATGCGGTCAATGACGGAGAACTGGCCCTGGAACTCATCTCGGTGGCGGCGCCTGTCCGGAACAGAGATGGAAGAGTGGTGGCCGCCCTCAACATGGCGGTCAACGCGGCTCAATATCAAAAAGACACCATTCACCTAAAACTGGCGCCGGTGGTCAAAGCAGTGGCTCTTAGAATTTCCCAGGCACTGGGTTTGTATGAGGAGACCGATCATAGATAACAGTTTTGTATTTCACAGGCGTCTGGACCGTGACCTGTCCACGGCCGTCCGCGCCGAGGGCGTATGGATAACCGATGCTCAGGGCAAACAATATTTGGACGCAGGCGGCGGGCCCATTTGCGTCAATGTGGGCCATGGCCGACGGGAAGTGGTGGAAGCTGTGGCAGCGCAGGCCCCCCCATTTACCATAAAAAAAAAGGAACTGGATCTGGTGGTTGAAATCATGGAATCAGACTTGAAAAAGTTTGGGTTCGGCCCATGCTTAGGGCCTGTTTTTTAGGTTGATGGCAAACGCCATCCATATGGACTTCCGCTCCGTTAAGGGATCGGATATTATTAACATCTAAGAGGAAAGGAGGGTAAGACATGAAGAAGTTAACTTTTGGATTTTGTGCATTGTTTCTCGGTTTGGGTCTGATTCTGGGGGCAAACCCCTGTGTGGCTTCGGACACCGTCAAAGTGGGTGTGGTAGGCCCTCGTACGGGAACGGCTGCAGCGACGGGTAAGGCATTTGACGAGGGGATCAAGCTGGCCACGGATTATGTCAATGGCAAGGGCGGGGTCCTGGGCAAAAAACTGGAAATCGTCTTTGAAGACACGGCCGGGGCCCCTGACAAGGCTGCTTCCGGTTTTGAGAGACTGGTGATCCGGGACAAGGTTGCAATGGTGCTGGGTGAAAGTCACTCATCGGCAGCCCTGGCGGAAATCGAAGTGGCCAACCGGCTCAAGGTGCCCTTTATCGTGGCCGAAGCCTGGGCGGATCCCATTACCGCCAAAAACTATAAATTTGTCTTTCGCGCAGGCCCATCCAATTCGGGGGTGGTAAACCATACCATTGCCAAGTGGGTCTCCTATGAGAAATTCAAAAAGGCATATATTGTTGCTGAAAATACCGACTGGGGTCTTGGAATTGGGAAGCTGTGCAAGGCTGCCCTTGACAAGGCAGGCGTTGCCAACAAGACCCTGGTGACCGAGCGGAAAAGCCAGGATCATTACACGGAGCTGGCCAAGATCAAAGCCTTTGATCCGGATGTAATCCTTGCATTTGTCTATGGCACCGGTCTCCACTACTTTGTGGCCCAGGCAGGCGAAATGAAGGTATCCCCCAAGGCCACGATCCTTGACGGCGCGGGTCCCCCGAGCCTATGGCCCGATTTCTGGAAAAACGTAGGCGATTACGGAAACCTTGAGTGCCTTGTGTCCTCCATGCATGAAAAGGTGGAGTTGACAAAGCTGGCCACCTATTTTCGTGAGGCCTATGTCAAGGAGTTCGGTAAGAAGCCTACCGACTACAAGTCCAGATCCATATTTGATGCAATTCTCATCGCTGCGGACGCCATCAACAGGGCAGGCTCCACTGATCCGGACAAACTCGTCCAGGCCATTGAAAGCAGCAATCTCCTTGTGACTCGAGGGACTGCCAAATTTGACACCACCAAGGGAGGGCCATCCTATCATCACTGGATGCCGCCCATGCTGGTCATCCAGTGGCAGGACAAAAAGCAGGTGGTGCTCTATCCTCCTGAAGGAGCGACCGGGAAACTCATGAAATAGGTCGACCCCTATCAGGTCGGGAAAGAAACTTTAACCAGATTTAACCATGTAATGAACAGAAGGGCGCAGCCCTCTTGTTCATTACATGCATTGAGACCTTTGAAAAATGCCCAATTTTGGTCAAAATCAAGGCGCGTGAGGATTTTAACCACAGGAATATATTGAATATTTCGAGGATTAAAATCCGAACGCAACGCAGAGATTGGGCAAAAGGGGGTGTTTTTCAAAGGTCTCGCATTACGGCACCTTAAGAGGTATCTCCATGTTTTCACTTGCCTTGATGAACGGGATCGTCATCGGCATGATATACGCCCTGTCGGCCCTCGGTGTGTCGCTGGTGGTGGGGATCATGAACGTGATCAACTTCGCCCACGGGGAGCTCTATATACTTGCAGGGTATTTCAGCTTTATCTTTGCAGATGCCCTCGGTTGGAACATCTATATTTCCATGGCTGTCGCTGTGGGCCTGGTCTTCCTGTTCGGCATTCTGATCGAGTATACGCTCATCCGTCCCACCTATGGAAACGATATGTACTCTTTGATCCTGACCTTCATCCTTTCCATTGTGCTCCAGAACGCCTATCTCTTGATATTCGGGCCTTATCCCAACAAACCGCCCAACTGGGTGAAGGGGGCCACCAACGTGCTCGGCCAATTTTACTATGGCAACCAGCGGCTGGCCGCCCTCGTGGCGGGTGTCATTGTTATTGTGGCCGTATTTATCATGCTGAAGAAGACCTGGTTTGGAAAAATTATCAGGGCCGCCAGTCAGGACCGGGAGATGGCCGAATTGAACGGCATAAACACCACGTCGCTCAATATGCTGAGTTTCGGCCTGGGATGTGCACTCGCAGGTGCGGCTGGCGTTATCCTTGCGCCGGTGTTCCCTGTCTCACCCACCTCCGGGCTGCCGGTGGCCCTTACGGCCTTTGTGGTGGTGGTTTTGGGAGGGATGGGCTCCATGTGGGGCTGTATTGTGGGGGGGCTCACCCTGGGGTTGGTGGAAAATTTCGGGGCCGCGTTTATCTCCACCGGATACAAACATATCTTTGGCTTTATTATCCTGATCCTGGTATTGGCCGTAAGACCAGTGGGCCTCTTTGGACGGAGCGAGACCTAACATATCCAATTGCCGGAGGGTTCACTTGAAAGACAAGCAATTTTACGCCATTCTCCTCGCTTTTACCGGGCTGTTCTCCCTTTCGCCGTTTGCCCTGGATGATTACAATCTCCACGTGGTGATTGTGTGCCTCTTTTATACCATGATGGCCTCCAGTTGGAACCTTCTTGCCGGGTATACCGGGCAGGTTTCATTTGCACATGCCGCCTTTGCCGGTATCGGCGCATATACCAGCGGTATCCTCGCCGCCAAGGCGGGGTTCAACCCATGGGTCGGCGTCGGCATCGGTGTTGTGGCGGCAGCTGTTTTGGGGCTGGGTGTGGGGGTGCTATGTCTCAGAATGGGCGGGATCTATCTCTCGCTGACCACCCTCGGTTTTTCTGAAATCCTCCATATCATCATCACCAACGAATACGAATTCACACGGGGCACCATGGGGCTCCAAGTTCCGGGGCTCATTGCAAATTACTCCAAATCCGCCTATCTGTACATTTTTCTTGCGGGCACCCTCATCATCTTAATGGTGATATACAAGCTCATCCACTCCAATGTAGGTCTCAATTTCAGGGCCGTTCAAAACGATGAACGGGCAGCGGCCTCACTCGGCGTCAATGTGGTAAGGGTTCGGGTCCTGGCGTTTACCATCTCCAGCGCCCTGGCAGGCCTCGCCGGGGCATTGTACGGCCACTACCTTCTCTTAGTGACCCCGGAGATCCCCTCCCTGAACCAGCAGTTCCTGGTGCTTTCCATGACGGTCATAGGTGGCATGGGATCTTTTGTGGGACCCATCGTGGGGGCCTTTGTCCTGGAAGTTCTCTCCGAATACATCCGGGCATACGGCGAGTATCACGTTCTGGTATTCGGGCTTGTAGCGCTCCTTATGGCCAGGTTTTTTCCAAAAGGGCTTATAGGTCTCTTACAACGACGCAAGGCCGGAGTCAAGGTGGCTGCGGCATGAGAAATCGTACACAGTGGCGTACCCATAGGAGGTCTTATTTTGGCGTTGCTTGAAGGTTACAACATATCAAAGAGGTTCGGGGGCGTCCGGGCACTGAAGGATGTGGACTTTACCCTCGAGCAGGGAGAGATCGTGGGGCTGATCGGCCCCAACGGCGCAGGGAAAACGACGCTCTTCAATGTGATTGCGGGCGCATTCAGACCTACATCCGGACGGGTGATATTTGATGGAGAGGATATTACCGGTCACACGGCCAACCGCACCTGCAGACAGGGGATAGCCAGGACTTTTCAGGTCACGCGGCCTTTTCTGGAGATGACCTGTCTGGAAAACGTAGGCGTATCCGTGATCAACAGCCCAAGGCAGACGGCACACGGCGGATGGCAGGAACAGACCCGGAAGGTCCTCGATTATGTGGGCCTCCTGTCCAACGAGACCACCCTGGCAAACGGTCTGAATCTCATTGACAAAAAAAAATTGGAGATGGCCCGGGCCCTGGCCACCAAACCGAAAGTCCTGTTCTTAGACGAAGTGCTGGCAGGCCTCAATCCCCAGGAAATCCTTCAAGCCGTTGAACTGATCAAAAAATTGAGGGATAATTTCGGATTGACCATTTTCTGGATAGAACATGTGATGGGCGCCATCATGTCGGCAGCCGACAGTGTTATCGTCCTGGACCAGGGCGCCAATCTTATGGAAGGGCCCCCTGCCCAAGTGGTAAGCGATCCAAGCGTCATAAAAGCCTATCTGGGCGAGTAACCGTTAAGTGGTTCAGGGTCCGGGGTTGGTAGTTCTGGGAGTCACCAGGACATTGAAACGAGACCTTTGAACCTAAAAACCGATGAACCTCTGTCAGGAAAGAAACCATGCTGAAGATCTCTAATCTGAACGTCTTCCGGGGCGAGACACAGATCCTGTGGGATGTTTCCATTGAAGTGAAGGAAGGCGAAAAGGTGGCCATACTTGGAAGCAATGGGGCGGGGAAATCCACACTTCTCCTTTCTATCATGGGCGTATTGCCCCCTTCGGGCGGGGAGATACGCTTTGCCGGAACACCCATCTCGGGTCAGAAGGCCCATCAGATCACACGGGCCGGTCTGGCCCTGGTTCCGGAAGGGAGGCGGGTCTATGGGGATATGACCGTCTGGGAGAACCTGGAGATCGGGGCCTATCCAAAACGGGGCCGGAAAGATCTGGATCAAACCAGGGGTCATGTTATCGAACTCTTCCCCATATTAGCGGAGAGGAAGCATCAGAGGGCAGGCACCCTGAGCGGAGGGGAACAGCAGATGCTTGCCATCGGACGGGCACTCATGAGCAGTCCACGAATGTTGTTTATTGACGAATTGTCTTTAGGGCTGGCCCCGCTCATTACCAAAGAGATATTCAAAGTCTTAGACGGCCTGGCCCGGGAGACCACCATACTCTTGGTGGAGCAGAATGTTGAACAGGCCTTGAAACATTCTCAGCGGGCATACATCTTAGAGAGCGGCAGAATAACACGAAGCGGCGCTTCCGAAGATCTGGTGGAGGATGAGGACATCAAACGCGCCTATCTGGGCATGTAAAAATCTCCTG
>DAOVAK010000749.1 GCA_030671095.1 Deltaproteobacteria bacterium
GGTTCACTCATGAAGGCTTTTGAATGGTTTGATGGCTGCAGCAAGGGCGTGGTCGAGATGGCTGCTGATTGGCCCAGCTACTGGACGGGCAAAGATCCCGCCTTTGACTTCCTCGGTTCTTTCCCTTTTGGCTTCACCAACATGGATTACATTATCTGGATGTATGATTTTGGGGGCCTGGAACTCATGCAACAGCTTTACGGGAAATATGGCATGACCTATTTCTCCTTGGGTGCAACCCCCATGGAATCCGGATTCCGCACCACAGCAAAGACCGGGCCGATTAAAACGCTGGCAGACTATAAAGGAAAGAAGATGAGGACTCCATCCCGGGCAACCATTTGGATTTTAAAACAAGTAGGTGGCGCGCCCATTAAGATGCCCGGCGGCGAGATCTATCTGGCCGTGGAGAGGGGAACCCTGGATGGCGCCGAGTTCAGCAGCCCGGGAATTGACTGGGAGATGGGCTTTGCAGAGATCACCAAGTACTGGAGCGTGCCCTGCTGGTTTCAACCTGCATCCCAAGTGGGGACCATGGTGAACTTAAAAGCCTATAATTCTCTGTCCCCACAGTACCAGGCCATCCTGAGATATGCGTGTCAGGCAGCGGCGTTGAAGGCGACCGCCTTCTATGAGGGCGAGTCCGGAAGGGCCATAGAAAAGTTCATCGCGAAAGGCATAGAAATCGTCAAATTGGACGATGCAAGCCTGAGAAAGCTGGAGGATTATGCGGGTCAGTATGCCATCAAGCAGGCCAAGAAATCCGAGTTTTATGCCAAGCTCCTCAAGTCGCAGATGGATTATCTCGACGAATACAAAGATTGGCGCGACATGACCGGAAGATTCGGTCAGGGTAGCACGCCAAAATATGTGGATCAGGTCTTGGCCGAACTGGCGAAGATGGGATACAAATAAACGTCACAGAGGCCTTTGGAGATACCCTTCAAAGGCCTCTTTTAATGGCCTATATCCATCACATTGACAGCTTTGACCTCGACAGAGTGCATGGCATTTGAGACGGAATCACCTGAAATAAACGTCGATTTTAGTTCATCTAACAGCTACCGTTCTAAGGACAATTGAACTCCGAATCAAATCCTCCCCTTATGGAAGATTTCCACCCAAGGCGGAAGAAGGGAGAGGATAGGCGAGGTGAGGGTGAGAAGGGGAGGAATCGTGATGTCACTAAAGAAGTTTTTGAATGGAATCGATCGAATCAGCGAATGGAGCGGCAGGATTTTTATCTGGCTCATCATTCCCCTTACCATTCTTGTGGTGTACGAGGTGATATCAAGGCGTTTTCTTAATGCACCTCATATATGGGCACCCGAGGTTATTGATTTTATCTATGGCCCTCATTTCATGCTGGTGGCGGCCTATACCCTCCTATATAAGTCCCATGTAAGTATAGATATTATCTACCAGCGCTTCCGGCCCAGGGTAAGAGGGATTCTGGACATCTTTACCCATTTGGTCTTCTTCTTCCCATTTTGCATCATTGTTTTCCACCAAGGGATTGTGTTCGCACATACATCCTGGTCGATTGGCGAAACCAGCGAGTCTGCAGCATTGAGCGTCGTTCCCTTGGTAAAGACCGTCATCCCCGTCACATTTGCGCTAATTCTGCTTCAAGGACTGGCAAATTTTATTCGGAGCATCACGCTTGCGGTGAGGGGAGAGAAGTCATGAGTGCAGAATTCGTAACCATTGGCATGTTCGTAGGGCTTCTCATCGGCCTCTTCATGGGGCATCCCCTCGCCTTTGTCCTGGGCGGATTGGCCGTAATATTTGGGTATTTGGGTTGGGGACCTTCTTCATTCTACATGTTTCTAAACCAGACCTGGGGCATCATGGATAACTACCTCCTGGTCTGCATCCCGCTCTTTATCTTCATGGCCCAATTGTTGGACCAATCAGGCGTGGCCGAAGATCTGTTCGATACCATGAGATACCTGTTTGGCCCTGTAAGGGGAGGG
>DAOVAK010000246.1 GCA_030671095.1 Deltaproteobacteria bacterium
GGGGGATTTTGCAAGATAATCGAAGTTGAGAATATTGCATACGCGTCTCCAGGAGGGATGGCCGAGTGGTTGAAGGCGGCGGTCTTGAAAACCGTTGTACCGAGAGGTACCGTGGGTTCGAATCCTACTCCCTCCGCCAGAAAATCTGACGTTGTTAGATCTTGCTGGTACCCGCAGCATTTGATATCGTTCCGTAACAAACCGAAAGAATAACAAGTCTGCAAGAGGCCTATAGCTAATAGCTAAAGGTTTCCCCGATGCCGCGGGGAACGCGGAGAGATGGCCGAGTTGGCTGAAGGCGCTCGCCTGCTAAGCGAGTGTAGGGTTAAAAGCCCTACCGAGGGTTCGAATCCCTCTCTCTCCGCCATTTTAATTCTTAGTCCGTCTCGATAATCCTCCCCAGAACTTCACACGCCTTGGTTTTATATTGTCAAAAAGCAAATTTCCCGTCATTGCGAGTCCTTCGAGTAACTCAGGATAAACTCCGCGAAGCAATCTCATTTTGTGAAAGTTACTGTTTTCTCTTGCTTGCAAGAGATTGCCTCTCGGCCGTGAGCTCGAAGCCGAACGGCTTCGTCGCCTACGGCCTGCCCGCCATCGTCCCGCTAAGAGCGGGGCTCAGGCGAGGCGGGCGGGCTCCTCGCAATGACACACTTGGAAATTACGCTGTATTACAAGCTGAATTACAAAAGGAAGTCATATAGATCGTTGGACTCAAACGGATGGTTTAGAATGGAAAGATAGGGCAGGGGGGTTATGCCTAAAAGGTTTTACCGCTCAACGACCCGGCTCTGAACCCCTTTGGATGACAGATCTGAACGTTGTTCTTCTGCACCAGCCTTTGTGTAAAAGGCCCCCACATACAGTTGAGATTCGCCACTATTCGTCTCAATAACATAAGGACTATATCCAAGTCTTGACAAGGCGAGAAAGTTTTTCTGTGCATCCCTTTCTGTGGCGTAGATACCTATCAAGGCAGCATACTTCGTCCTTTTCGCTTTGGCATCGGCGATTCGTTTTCTCTCAACAAAGGCCTCAGCCTGTTTCTGGTCCTTGAAGTACCCTGTAAAGACCCTGTACCAAACCCCCTTTTCCCCGAGATCAACCTTTACCCAGTAGGCCGACAGCCCCTTGTTTCGGTATATGGAGATCGCTTTTTCTGCCCTTTCAGAGGTCTTGTAAGCCCCAAGATAGACCGAATAGGGATATGGCAATGCGCTCTCCTCAGGAAAAAGCTCTTCCTTCCCAAGGGCTGGCTTTTTCTGACTCTGCGCCGCAGGCCTGACTGGTTCTTTGACAACGGGCGGGGGTTTCAGAGTAGTCACTGGTTGAGGCTTTTTGGCGACAACAGGCCTCGGTGTTGATGTGACAGGTTTGGGAGATTTTTTGGCAACGACAGGCTTCTGAGCGGAAGGCGCAGGTTGAGAAGGTTTCATCACAACAACGGGCCTTTGCTCATGTGCTGGCGGCTTGGAAGGTTGTTGGACCACAAGAGGCTTTTTTGTGGGCGTGGCGGGCCTATATCGTTGCTGGGCAATTACGGGTTTTTTCGCCGTGGTAGCAGGTTTGGTACTTCTTTTGACGGTCCGGGGCTGTGCTTTCGAAGGAGCCGCCTGGGGAGGTTTCTTCACAATAAGCGTCTTTTTTTGGATAGTGGATTTGTTGGCAGCCTGAGGATTCGTCCTTTTTTGCGGCCGTTTTATGGCCACACGGGTCGTTTTTTTGTCGGTCTTGGCGGGTGGCTTTTTTGCCACACGGGGTTTAATCCTTTCTTTCTTGGTGGGCTCTGAGAGGCCCAGGAGTCCGCCAAAGTCCACTATCCCTAAGGCGTTGATAATAAACGCCACGGCAGCGACCAGTATAACAGAAAGCACGGCGATTTTTATTTTGTCAGATCCACCACCAAGCTTCAGTGGCGATCCTATTTCACCGCGCTCACTCTTCTTAATTTTCCTCATTCTTGCCCTTTTCTTAGGTTTTGCCTCCGCAGGGACATCCCTCTTTCCGGTAGATAAGGGCTTTCTCTCTACGACCTCACTTGTTTTGGCAGCGGCTTTGGCCGATACTCTCTCAGGTCTGTCCACATGGACACGAGATACGGGTTCTTGTTTTGGAATCTTTTTCGCCTTTGCATCTGTTTGGGGAACGGGCTTTCCCGGCGTAACGCGCTTAACCTGGGACGAAGATTTCGGCCTTTTAGCCACACTCGCCTTCTTATCCGTCTTGGGTGCAGCTTTTTCCTGCTGACCATCGTTGAGCGTATCCAACTCTTCACGAAAGAGCGTCTCAAATAATTCACCACTGCTATTAAACGGTGAATCATCTTCGGCGGGCTTATTATCCTTTTTATCAGCCATATCTTCATCACCCTTAGTCAAAAGGGTATCGTCCAAAAGCATAAACCCCAGCTCTCTACTTGAGAATTGGGGTTGTGATTATGGGTTGGAGTTTGCATGCTTAGAGACTTAAGAAACCGAATGACGAGCTTATAGGATATATGGAAAAAGATTTTTTGTCAAGGATCTTGAAAGGTTACCACCCCCCTTACGCTCTTCGCCATACAGTCCCATCTCGGGTATCGATCACTTCGATACCCATCTCTTTTAGTTCCTGACGAATACGGTCTGCGCTCTCCCAATCCTTCTCTCTTCTCGCCGCTTCCCTCCTTTTAATCAACTCTCGCACCTGTTCGTCCGGTTCAGGGAGCTCTAGTTCCATGACCCCCAGGACCGAATCGATGCTTTTCAGGGCCTCTTCCACTTTCTGTTTATCGCCGGGTGACACCCCTTTGCGGTCCATTATCCTGTTTATCTCCCGGGTGAACTCAAAGAGGGCGGCCAGGGCAGATGCAACACTAAAATCATCATCCATGGACTCGATGAATTTGTACTTGAGATCGTAAACCAGCTGGTCCATATCGGGATGAGGTTCACCAGCCGGGCAGCGCTGAAGCTTCTTAACAAACTTGTCCAAATGCGCCACCGTATTCTTGGCCGTGTCCAATTTTGACCATGAAAAGGATATGGGTTTTCGATAGTGGCGGCTGATGAGCCAGTAGCGGATCTCCTTTCCGGTATAACCCCTTTCCCGTATCTGCCTTACGGTGAGAATATCATTATGAGAAGCACGGGACGGCTTTTTCCCGTTGACCATGACGAGTTCGTTATGAAGCCAGTAGTTGGCCAGGGGTTTTCCAGTTACCGCTTCGCTTATGGCTATGGCATTTTCATGGTGTGGGAATATGAGGTCCGCACCGCTCATATGTATGTCATAGGTGCCCCCAAGGATTTTCATGGCCATGGCGGGGCATTCCAGATGCCAGCTTGGCCGGATGTTCCCCCATGCGGTCTTGTAGAATACCCCTTTCTTGAGTTCGCTCAGGGTCGATCTCTTCAGCAGAGTGAAGTCCCGCGGGTTCTCCTTTTCGTACTGTTCCAGGTCGACAGTTTTTCCCAGGTGCATTTTATCAAGATCTATCTTGGAGAGCTTCCCATAATCCTTGGATCGGGATATATCGAAGTAGATTGATCGCAGCTTTTCATAGGCATATCCCTTTTCCACGAGTTTTTGTGTGAGTTGAATCATGTCATCCACGTGCTCGCTGGGTCTGGGATATTCTGAGGCCCTTTTCACGTTCAGGGTGTCCAGGTCCTTTAAGAATTCCTGATAATATTCCTCAGTAAAGTCTTTCAGGGATTTGCCCGCCTTCTCTGCGCCTTCAATGGTTCGGTCATCCAGGTCCGTCACGTTCATTACGTGAGTGACGCCATAACCCTTAAATTCTATATAACGTCTGACCAGGTCTGAGAAAACAAAGCGCCGGCATTGACCCACGTTGATCAACTGGCAAAGGGTGGGGCCGCAGGAATACAGTCTTACACGGTTTTCATCAATGGGGACGAATTCCTCCTTCTTTCGGGCAAGGGTGTTGTAAAGAAGCATTCCGGATTTCTTCTTGACCACAAAGAGGGGCGTACTCAGATATCTTTCTCCACCATCGCACTGGATCACCACCATCCGGCCCGCTGTCATCTCCTTGGCAATCTTTAACGCTATCGCCATGGCCGCTCCTGAGCTCATGCCCACGAAAATGCCCTCTTCTCTGGCCAGCAATCGGGCCGTATAGTAGGCCTCCTCATCCTCAATATTGATAATCCGGTCCGCACGGCTCTTGTCAAAGATGCCTGGACGGTAGGATTCTTTCATGTTTTTCAGGCCCTGGATTTTATGCCCCAGGTAGGGCTCAACGCCCACAAGTTGGACCTCGGGTTTGAGCTCCTTAAAGCGTCTGGAAAGCCCCATCAGAGTGCCTGTCGTACCCATGGCGGAGACAATCACGTCCAGGTCGCCGCCTGTCTGCTCCCAGATCTCCATGGCCGTCGTCTGGTAATGGGACTTCCAGTTGGCCTCGTTGTTAAACTGGTCGGCAAGCCAGAACTTGTCCGGTTCTTCGCGGATCACGTTGTAGACAAATTCAATGGCTCCGTCCGTTCCCAGGTGGGCGGGTGTGAATTCCAGATCGGCTCCCATGGCCCGAAGGATTTTTTTCCTCTCGTCACTAACGGCTTCCGACATAACCAGGAGAAGACGATACCCTTTAACAACCGCTACCAATGAGAGCCCAATCCCGGTATTTCCACTGGTCGCCTCCAGGATAATCTTCTCTTTGGTCAGTTCACCCCTTTTTTCAGCCTCTTCAATCATAGCCAAGGCGGGTCGGTCCTTTACCGATCCCCCTGGGTTAAAAGACTCGAGCTTTGCCAAGATTTGGACATTCCTGTTGGAATTGAGTTGTTTGATGGGGACCAATGGCGTCCATCCTATCTGGTCGAGTATGTTTCCGAATTTTTTCTTCATGAATTCCTCTCTAACATGATGGCTAACGGAAAACAGGTTCCAAAACGGACGCAGAACAAATTAACTACTTTATAATAATAAGCTTTTGCTTGCAATAGTGAAATTATGCCACGCCTCAGGCCATGAGCCCGCAAACCCATTCGCCAGACATTGTGTGCTTCATCCCTTGACTCACATGGGATAATATCGATAATAGGGCCACTCATGAGCTCAAACAAAATCAACTGAGGGAGTGAAATCGGTTATGAAGATAATGGTTACTGGAGGAGCGGGATTCATTGGGTCCAATGTGGTGGATGCCTATCTTAGGGCAGGTCATCAAGTGGTCGTGGTAGACAATCTTTTTACGGG
>DAOVAK010000753.1 GCA_030671095.1 Deltaproteobacteria bacterium
CTACTCCTAGAACGACTAGAGCAGGAAGAGCGGCTTAGTGGCATGGCCGGATGTTCTCTCGCCCTCGTGGCGGACTACAAGAACACTTTCGACTATGTCTTTGCAGTGCTGCAGATGCTGGCGGAAATCCGCGAGAAGCGATTCGACCGATTGTCCGAACTCGAGCTAAACCGGCTGCATAATCCCTTCGAGGCCCCGAAAAATAGATATCGTGCCTTCAACCACTTAAAACAGTTGATGAAGCAGAGCAGCCGCTTGGGCAGGTTGGAAAGACTCCTCAACCCTGACGCCATCGAAGGACCCCGTACAAAGGTCTTGGAAAACATCGAGAAGTTGTCGCTTTTGGGTTTACCGCCGGCCCTCCTTAGGGAAATTTACTTGATTGTGGTGGGTCACACCACTATGGGGCGAATCACCTTTGGGAAGCTCCCCGAAAAGACCCTGAAGTCAATCACTGACCAGGCCAAACACAAAAGTTTGGAGGAGGTGGCTGATTTGCTCAGAATAATTCGTTTGTTGAGCATGTCAGAAATTGCCGCCTCACTGCGTGACAAACTCACCAAAGAACAGGGAAAAGAGCTTTTCAGCCTGTATGATCAGGCCATCTGGATAGCCGCTGATCCACTGCTGGATTGGGAAATCCTTCATGACCAGAAGATCGCAGACCTGGGTGGGGCGCAGAACTTGGCCGTACGCCAGATGCTCAAACTATTTAATCTCTTTGAATATTTAGATTCTTGGACTGATATTGCAGACAAGGGCCCTTTTCAAAAAGAAGCCCTCGCCCACTACAGCTCCAATAAGCTGGAACAGATTGATCAAGTATTAGAGCTCATCAGTATTACCAACGAATTCAAGGAGCGCTTCTATGAGCGCGAACCCTTCAGCCAGCCATATTTTTTCCGGAAATTGCTCAACTGCCGGTTCCACGGCACCGGTCACATATTTCCAATGCTTGGTACCCGAGCGGGATTTATCCTTCTCTGGATTACCATCAGTTCCTCACCGGGAAATGTCATCAACTTCAACCCACTTCGCAGCTATGAACGTCATGACAGCGAAGAGAGACTGGCGAAGGTAAGGCAGGAACTGGAGGCCTTGATAGCCGAGCAACTCCATTTTAACTACCTGACGAGTATCAGGAAGACACTCTCCCAAGGGCTGCCAGCCTTTATCTTTACCAGCGGCATTCAACTGCGCTACAACGCACGAAATCAGACCACAGAGGTCATCTTCATCGATGTAATGGATAACCTCAGAAAAATGGAACCGATGCTCCAGTCCGTTCGCGACCGCTTGATTCCTGAGATTCCCATCTCCGAGCTAAGAGAGACTGATCGACTCTTCCGGGAACTACACAGCTACCACGAACACTTGCAACGGCTCACACCAGAAACAGGGATGGACACTGAATCGTTGGCTCAGCAGAAAGCTGAAATCGGACTCTGCTGTTCTCGCCTCGAAGAACTTTTTGCCCAGAAGCTTTTTCTGCCTCAACGAGTTTTTGACACCTTGGAGATCATCCACGAACACTGCCCAAGTATTGGCCGTCGCATTCTCACCGAGTTTTGGGAGCTTGATAGGATCAAACCGACGAAAAAAACTCACGCCGGGGAGACAATTCCTGCTTATGTTCTTCGCTGCCTCAAGAAGTTCCAGGCCCTGGTAACCAAAAATCGCGAGGCACTACAAAATACAGAAATCTTTCTCCAGTTGGCCCAGCAGCAATTTGGTGCCATGACTGGCGAGACCATTGGCATTAGTAATGTGCAGATTGACATTCTTGAAGAGGTCGTTGCCCGAATCAGCACCCGACCGGAACTAATGGAAGCTTTGAGCGCTGCCCTGATTTTCCAGGAAATCGGCAAACTCCCCCTGTATCTTGAAGAATACAGATCTCTCTCCCACAGCAATACCCACGGAGTGGCAGGAGCTGAAATCCTGCGACG
>DAOVAK010000614.1 GCA_030671095.1 Deltaproteobacteria bacterium
TACAGGGTCGCACCCTTTAAAAAAGGCCCCGACTTTATCGATTCCGGGTGGTTGGCGTTTGCCGCCGGGCGATCTTGCCATAACCTGGATCCCTTCCTAATGACTGACATCCAAATCATTCAATCCTTTCTTTCCCATTCTGTTGAAGCAGACCTATCCCTGATAGAGGGGAACCGAGGTCTTTTTGATGGCTTTGATCAGGACGGATCTTGTAGCACGGCAGAACTGGGGAAGCTCCTGAAAACCCCTGTCATCCTTATTGTAGATGTGACCATGACCACCAGAACGGTGGCAGCCATCATTATGGGGTGTCAAAGATTTGATCCAGATGTGAAAATCGTTGGCGTGATTCTGAACAGGGTGGCCGGCCCCCGCCAGGAGACTCTCATAAGGAACTCCATTGAACGGTATTGTGATCTACCTGTTGTGGGCTCCGTCCGGAAACTGAAGGGAGGGCTTTTCCCTGAAAGACATATGGGGCTTGTCCCCTATCAGGAAAGGGCGCAGGCTGAAAGGGCGATCGCTTGGGCAAGGACTGCGGTTGAGGACAACCTGGATCTAGAGGCCATCTGGAGGCTCTCTCAACAGGTTGAGCCCCTTGATAGAATGGATCAGCAAGAGGAGACTGGCCCATCTGGCCATCTGAATGGTGATCCCCCCAGAATTGGCGTCATCCGGGATAGGTCCTTTTGGTTCTATTATCCGGAGAATCTGGAGCAATTGAAAGACTTGGGAGCGATTCTGGTGGAAGTGGATTCCATGGAGGCGAAAGAACTCCCTGATCTGGATGCCCTGTACATAGGAGGTGGTTTTCCTGAAACCCAGGCAGAGGCCCTGGCCGATAACAGGACGTTCAGAGACTCCTTGAAAGATAGGATAGAAACGGGATTGCCCGTTTATGCAGAGTGTGGCGGGTTGATGTACTTGGCTGAAAGCCTTGTGGTAAATGAGAAAACCTATCCGATGGTGGCTGCCCTGCCCTTAAGGTGCGTGATGGAGGAAAAACCCCAGGGCCATGGATATACCATCCTGGAAGTGACAGGGCAAAACCCCTATTACCCTGTAGGGGAAACCTTAAGGGGACACGAATTTCACTACTCCAGACCATTGCTTGATGAGGCAAAGAACATCCGTTCTGTTTTTAAGGTGCATCGGGGACGCGGTCTCGATGGAGAAAGAGATGGATTGGTCAAAAAAAATCTGTTAGCCACATATACCCATCTCCACGCGGCAGGTAACACATTGTGGGGGAAAAATCTTTTCGGGCAAGCCGTTGCTGCCAAAAGTCGCAAAAAGAGAAATTTCTTACAAGATCGTAAAAAGAGGGATTGACAAGATCAAAAATATAAGTTATACATGAATACTTATTGTTTAGTAAGTCACTAAGATTATTGAAGATAGTCTATAATAAAGGAGGTTTGCAAGTATGCCAACGGTAGAGTTTGAAGGAAACACTTTTAATGTGGATGAAGACGGTTTCATCGATGATTTCAATAACTGGAACGAGAGCTGGGTAAGGCATGTAAAACAGACGGAAGGGATTGAAGAACTTACGGAGGAGCACCATAAGATTGTCGAGGTTCTTCAGGACTATTACAAGAAGAACGGTATTGCACCTATGGTCAGGATCCTGTCCAAAGTGACCGGCTTCAAGCTCAAATACATCTACGAGTTATTCCCCTCTGGCCCGGGCAAAGGCGCCTGTAAGATGGCTGGGCTTCCCAAACCGACGGGCTGCGTCTAATACGCTGTGTTGCGTATTCCGATTCTCCAAGACTGAAAAAGGCACAACGAGAGTTATGCTCTCCATGTGCCTTTTTGCTTCTAATCTCCCCTTATGAGGCTGTGACTTAACACAGCTAAACGGTCATCTGTTCTGGATCGTGGCTCGCGTCCCTCTGTGTGCGGGCCTCGTTTAACGAGACTTAGCACTAAGTTCTGAGTACAGTTCCGGTCTCCGATTGGGGATGAAATATGCCATCCTGTGTTTCCGGATTTCCTCTATTTCATCACGTTGAAAGTCTACCAAGAGCATCTCCTCATGAGTCCCCGCGTATTTTGCCATGACGTTTCCCGCAGGACTTAGTGCCACCACCACGCCAGGAAAATTAAACCCTTCCCCAGTCTTTCCTACCTGATTACAAGCCATCACATAGAGGGCATTGTCAAATGCCCTGCCCGGGAGATGCCTTAACCAACTCTGGAGTTTTTCTCCGGGGTTCCCCCGTGGAGAGGCATGGGGCATGAAGATAATCTCTGCACCCTTGAGGGCCATCAGTGTACTTATCTCCGGGAAGTGGGCCTCGTAACAAAGTTGAATCCCAAAAACCATTTCGCCATAGCGGAAGACATGGATCTCCTCCCCAGCCTGATATATCTCCTTTTCCTTGGGTGAAAGGTGGGTCTTTCTATAAAAGCCGAGTAATCCCTTCGGACCGGCCACAACCTGACTGATGTATGGCTTCTCCCCGTGCGGCATTTCAATGAGCCCGGCAATGATGATCAGACCCTTTTCCCGGGCCATTCCCACAACCCTTTCAAGAATTTGATCCGGTAACACATCACTGTAGACTTTGGTAGGATCACTAAGAACGTACCCGGTTATGGAAAGCTCGGGAAAGCA
>DAOVAK010000172.1 GCA_030671095.1 Deltaproteobacteria bacterium
TCATTATGAAGGGGGTGCTGGCTCGACTTATGCCTACACTCAAAACTGCGGCTGGATAACGGATCGGCCCATCAACCAGGGTGAGTGCCGTATGTGGGGGAATCCCATCGGGGAGATGATGTACGAAGGGATGAGGTATTTTGCGGGTAAGGGAGCCCCATTAGGCGCCTTCACCTATGATACCACATCCTCACTGGACGACAATGTCCTCGGCCTCCCCAAGCCAGCCTGGGATGACCCTTATCAGACCCATAACTATTGTTCCAAGCCTTTTATGCTGGTCCTGTCCGATATCTATCCCACATACGATTCAGACCAGCTGCCGAACAGCTACTTTGAGCTTAACGATAATCCTGGTACCTATTACACGGTAAGTGCTGAGGATTTAGCGGCTCTGGATGTGGATGCCCTTGCTGATATGATCCTCACCAATGAAGGGGATACCGGATCACACTATATCGGGCAAGTGCAGAGCACCTATGATGGCTCGTGTCTTCCCAAGAATATGGCCGGGTTTGGCGATGTGCGAGGGCTGTGTCCCGAAGAACCGACCAAGCAGGGAAGCTATTACGCGGCCAGTGTGGCCTATCATGGCCGCACTCAGGACATCAACCCTGTTGAAGGCGAGCAAAATGTGCTCTCCTATATGGTCGGGCTCGCCTCTCCACTCCCGAGAATCAATATCAGAGTGGGAACCAAAGATATAACCCTTATCCCCTTTGCCAAGTCCGTCTACTGGTCCAGTAGCAGGATCCTTCCGGATTACGGTGCGTTCCAGCCCACCAACACCATTGTGGATTTCTTCGTGGAGGAAATCGATCATACGTACGGTAGATTCAGAATCAATTTTGAGGACGTGGAGCAGGGCGCTGACCACGATATGGATGCCATTGTTGTCTATGAATACCAAGTCATAGACGCGAGCGGCGACCCTGTGAGCGACCCTGCTGATGGGACAAGGGTGAGAATCACCCTCACTTCTGAGTATGCAGCCGGAGGTATCATCCAGCATGTTGGATATGTCATTTCTGGGACGACGGAAGACGGCACCTACCTGGAGGTGAGAGACTCGGACACTAACTCGGGTTCTGACCAAGACTACTTCCTGGATACCCCACCAGGGGTGACGCCCCCGGCCACAGCGGCTGAGTGGGATGACAACGCGGATTTACCTCTCGTCGCAACAAGGATTTTTTCGCCGGGTACAACCACCTCCGCGACCCTGCTAAAGAACCCCCTCTGGTACGCGGCCAAATGGGGCGGATTTAACGACATAAACGACGATGATATGCCTGACGCCACACCTGAATGGGACGAAGATGGTGATGGTTTGCCAGACACTTACTTCTACGTGGTCAACCCCTTGAAACTTGAGCAGCAGCTCAACCAGTCCTTTGCCGACATTATTAGCAGGGGGGTATCCCATGTGGCTCCCGTGGTATCGGTGGACCAGGCCAACCGGACCCAGAGCGGTGATGAGCTCTACATGCCATTTTTCAAACCCATACCCAACAACTACTGGCAGGGAAACCTGAAGAAATATGGTCTGGATTACCTGTCAAGAGACGAATGTGGAAGGCCGGAGCAGGAGTGGACGGTCGTGGATAAAGACGGCAATGTGGTTGGGGATTGTGACGGCACCTTCAAGTCCACCACCACCTCTTTCTGGTCAACCACCAATGATGGAGGCTACGTGAATAGGGGTGGCGCGGGAGAACTCTTGAAGGACTCCATGCCAGGATTGGATCCTTTTCAGGTCCCTGCAGGCGGCCCTTACTACGACTTTCGCAATATTTATACATACAAGAGTGGGGCTCTGGTCAGATTCAATCGTGCCAATATCACCAATGCTGACCTGGCCGTGGGCACGGATCTGGATCGATACAGAATCATTAATTACATTTACGGGTATACCTTTGATGCAGACGGGACCACCGGGGATCCCAAGGCCAAGAGAGAATGGATTCTGGGGGATATGATCCACTCACAACCCAGAGTCATCGATTACCTGGATGAAATAGGCCATCTCGAGCGCCGCTATATCGCCATTGGTTCCAATGACGGCATGCTCCATGTGTTCACGGACACGGATATACCGTCCCTGGGGTATTCCGCAGGAGATGAGATCTTCGCCTTTGTGCCTGCAGACCTCCTCATAAGGCTTAAGGAGCTTGCAAGCACGAATACCCATATCTACCTGGTTGACGGCTCACCCAATCTCTTTGTGAGTCCAACCTTTGACGATGCCAATACAAATGGTCTACGGGATGCTGGCGAGTACTATGACAAGACCCTGGTCTTTGGTGAGAGGCGGGGTGGCAGAAGCTACTGGGCCCTGAATATGACAGAGCCCGATCCGAGCCTCTGGTCGGTTAAGTGGCATATCGAAGGCGGCGTTGGTGGGACCGTCGGATTTGAAGAATTGGGCTATAGCTGGAGCAAACCATTTTTCACCACCATACGGACACCAGCCGATACCTTGAAGGATGTGGTCATATTCGCGGGAGGCTACGACCCGCTTGAAGATGGGTACCCCGAGGGCTTTGATGATGCCAATGAAAACGGTATCCGGGATTTTACGGACAGCAATTCAAACGGCACCTGGGATCCTGGAGAAGCAGGTGAAACCTTTGCGGTTACAGTGGGCGGAACAGAGGGACATGACAGATGGAATCCTGGAATGGACCACATGGGTCGGGGCATATACGTGGCGGATCTGGCTGACGGAAGTCTCCTGTTCAAGGCCACATATGGGGACGCAGATGTGACTACGGGTACGGATCAAAATTACACTGCCATGAAGTACTGTTTCCCTGCGGACATCTCAGTTATTCCTCTCTCAGAGGAATATTTGCTGATGTACGCCGCGGATATCTATGGTCAGATATGGAAGATTACTTACAACTATCTTGCTGCCGGATCAAACCAATGGGCTGTAAACCGCGTATTCACGGCAAATTCTGGTTCTGATCTGCCCACAGGCACGTCTGATCCAGGCGATATAAGTGCAGCGGCTCTGAACGCATCTGACGCAGGAAGAAAGGCGTTCTATTCTCCGGATGTATCCTTTGGCAATGATTGGGCCCTGGGTCTCCCTGTTCTCTACTTTGGCACGGGGGATCGGGAGCATCCAAGATACAGAATGATCTCTAACCGGCTTTATGCCGTATCCGACACGGACAGCTCGGCGGACGAAACAGATCTCCTCAATCTCACCTGTGATGAACTTGATCTCAATGCGGATGCGGATGGGGATGGCGATTTTGACACGGATGATGCGGACATACAGAATGAATTGGTAAATCTTCTCTTTGATCATGAAAACACGGGGCTCAGAGGTTTTTACAGGGTCCTTGACAAGCAGGGAGACTGCGCTGATGACAACTTCGACCACACGGGTGAGCAGGCCCTCAGCCAGCCCACGCTCTTCTTCAAGAATGTCTTTTTTACCACGTACCAAGCGGAGTTCGGGGATCCTTGCAATCCCCAGGGTAATGCCTTTATCTACGCCCTTGATTACTCCTGGTTTACGGCGGGTCTCAATTTTCTGGAAGAAAATGATACGGATTACCTGGAGACCAGAGATATACGAGACACCTATCGCGTGATTAGCGGAAGCTCCATTCCTTCAGGGGTCTCGATCATCACAAGAGGAGGTAAGGCGGCCGGTCTTGTCAGCGCAGGAGGAGGTCTCGCCGGTGCTGGAGAAGAGGGATCCACCAGCATCCCCGGTCCTCCGGCTGGCGTATCTCCCATCTTGTGGGAGACTGAATAATAGCTCCTTTCTGTCATCAATAAAGTGACCCCCTCTCCGGGTGCCAAGTCGGGAAGGGGGTCAATTTTTTCGTATGGGGTGATGAAGTATTTTGCTATCTAGGGAAAAGGATGATGGACACGCCACTTGAAATCCCTTCCTGAGTGATTTACACTCCTAGAATTGTTCGCTTCTTGAGCTCTCATAATCTCAAATCTCGCAATGCTCACGGATGGTCATTGCGAGGCGTCCCGCGCAAGCGGGTCGGCGAAGCAATCTCTTCCTCTATTTAGGGTTCACATTTCAGATTTCGCATTTCAATGAGACTATGGCACTACGTAAAGGAGACATGGTCGAGATCACAATTGACAGGGTGGCCTACGGCGGGCAGGGGGTGGCCCGCTCAAATGGACTCGTCCTTTTTGTGCGGGGCGCCATACCCGGAGACAGGGTCAAAGCTCAGGTGGTCAAGAAGAAAAGGGATTATGCAGAGGCAAGGCTGACAGAACTGCTGGAGCCATCCCCTGATAGGATCGAGGCCCCATGTCCCTATCATGGGTATTGCGGTGGTTGTCAGTGGCAGCAGGTAAGTTACGAGCGACAACTGGAATATAAGAAAGAACATATCATAGAAGCAACGGCGCGCATTGGGTCTCTCTCAGATGTGAAGGTCCACAATGTGATCCCCTCAGAAAAACAATTTGCATACCGAAACAAAATGGAATTTTCCTTTTCCGACCACCGCTGGTTTCTCCCCCATGAATACGCGGCTCGGCAAGGTGAAAGGGATTTTGCCCTCGGCCTTCACGTGCCGGGTACTTTTTATAAGGTCATCGATGTGGAGGCCTGTCTCCTTCAGCGTGAGACAGGCAACCGAATCCTTCGGGAAGTAAGAAAGTACGTGAGAAAATGTGGGATCCCTGTCTATGGATTGAGGAGTCACCAGGGGTTCTGGCGTTTCTTGACCCTTCGACACTCCACTTATTTCGATGAATGGATGGTCAATCTTGTCACCTCAGAGGAACGCAGAGATGTGGTGCAACCCCTTGCTGAAGCCCTGTGCCACAGTTTTCGCAATATCAAAACCGTGGTCAACAATATCAATGCAACAAAGGCGGCCATTGCCGTGGGGCAAAGAGAAGTGGTTCTCTCTGGGGATGCAATCCTTCAAGACAGGATAGGGCCTTTTCGTTTTCAAATATCTGCCAATTCTTTCTTCCAGCCCAACGCCCTTGGTGCTGAAGAACTCTACCAGAAAGTGGTGGAGTATGCGCAACTTAAGGGTTCTGAATGGGTCCTCGACCTCTACAGCGGCACGGGAACCATCCCCATATTTCTCTCAAACCAAGCAAGGGCGGTTATCGGCATGGAAATTGCGGAGAGCGCCATTCTTGATGCCCAGAGAAATTGCGAGGCGAATGGCATCCGGAATTGTCAGTTCGTTTTTGGAGATATCAGAGAGAGGCTTTCCTCCCTGACATTGAAACCGGATGTATTGATCATCGACCCTCCGCGAGCAGGGATGCACAAGGATGTTCTTTCAGAGGTGCTAGAGCTTGGGACAGAGAGGATCATCTACGTATCATGCAACCCGGCCACCATGGCCAGGGACCTGGGAACGATGAGCCAGGCCTATCATATCGTGGAGATCCAACCCGTAGACATGTTTCCCCAGACTTACCATATCGAAGCCATTGCAAAATTGATCCGCCGATGATTCTGGTATTGTGTTCAATTCCAAAATTTTTTTTGGGAATTTTATTGACAAATTCGCAAAAATGCATATAAATTGAAAGTTTGCACGAGCTCCTGGCAACGCCTTCGGAGAGCGCAGCCTATACAAAAAAACCTCTTCACGTCCACATCCTTCTCTGTCTGTTTGAAAGAGGAGGGCATCGACGTGAGCAGTTCGGCCTTGAGCGGCTCGATCTGAGGACTTGGAGTGAGCCTAGAGCGTCTGGGGATGGAGTAAAGAGACCTTTGAAAAAGGGGGTGATTCTGTATGAATGTGGGTCCGGTAAGAGGGAAAAAATGCGGGAAGTATCATCCCTTTGTGAAACCCGTATGCCCCCGGATGATGTGTGAGTGCTTCCAGACCTTCAAAATACCCATGGAGATGCCGTTCCGTGCGGTATGGGCGGGAGTCTAATATGTGGTGAACCATTCACTAACCCGTGAAGACCTGGAAAAGCATCTCCCAAAAGATTAGAGATGCTTTTTTTGTCTCCTTTAACAGTATTTGACTTCAACGTTGCCCTTCGGAGTTATTGATGGAACTAAATTGACCCCCTCCCCGCCCGCCTCGCCTGAGCGAGAGCGATGGCGGGCAGGCCCAACCCTCCCCCTTCCCCGCTAAGACGCGGGATCTTCGACAAGGGGGAGGGCGGGGTGGGGGTGGATGTCACTTTGGGGAACTAAAGTCACTAAACAGAGAGATGGGGTTATGAAAGTTATTGTACAAAACAATCAGATCGAAAAAGCCATAAGAGATCTCAAGAAGAAATTGACCAAGGAAGGGTTTTTCTCTGAGATCAAAGAACGGCGGTTTTATGATAAACCGAGTGTC
>DAOVAK010000256.1 GCA_030671095.1 Deltaproteobacteria bacterium
CAGCCTATGAAGGTGATAGGCGCCTATGCCATTGCTATGGGGTTGAGTGCCTCTCAGGTTGCAGCTTCAGGGGCTTTGATTGGCCTCTTCCTCCTGATCATTGGAGGGACTGGTGCCGTCACTTTTATCGGCAAATACACACCGAAGGCTGTTGTCAGAGGTGTGCAACTTTCAACAGGGACCCTGTTGGTGACGCAGGGCGTAAAATTCATGGTGGGCACCTCAAAATTCCAACTGCTTCGAGAAGCAGCCGAACCCCATCTGAGTTTGCAGAGCCTGGGGCCAGTCCCCATTGGTATCGTTATCGGAATTGCTGGTGGTGTTTTGACACTCCTGTTGCTGGACAACAAGAGATTCCCTGCAGGCCTCTTGATCGTTTTGGGGGGTCTCGTTATGGGCTTGATCCTTGGAACCCATGAAGGATTTGGCAGTTTTAAGCTGGGACTATACATCCCTAAGACTTTGCCCTTCGGTATGCCCAGCAGCATCGATTTCTCATTCGCTCTGCTCGTTCTCGTCCTTCCACAAATCCCCATGACACTAGGGAATGCCGTCATCGCAAACGCCGATCTATCTAGAGAATACTTTGAGGCAGATTCAAAAAGGGTGACTTATCGGGCTCTGTGCATGAGCCAGGGTCTGGCCAATCTCTTGAGCTTCTTGGTGGGTGGAATGCCCATGTGCCACGGTGCCGGAGGATTGGCAGCCCACTATCGCTTCGGAGCCCGCACAGCGGGATCCAATCTCATGATAGGATTGGTCTTTGTTGTACTCGCCCTTTTCCTGGGTATCCACTCTTTGGCCGTGGTTTATCTCCTACCCATGTCGGTTCTGGGCGTGTTACTGGTTTTCGCCGGTGCTCAGCTTGCACTGACCATCATTGACCTGAAGGACAGGAAGGGATTGTTTGTTGCGTTGGTGATGTTGGGGATTACACTTGCGACGAATCTGGCCGTCGGTTTTGTGGTGGGTATTGCACTGGCTTATGCCCTCAAATCTGAGAGACTTACCGTCTGACGCTATGCGCATGGAGACCGTGTCATAATGTCATTGCTCGCCCGGTTAAATGGAGGCCGAATGATGTGCTACAGGCCTTCGCCCTGCTCTTCGTTCTTGTGACGAGAGCTAGTCATTTCAAATGTATTTACCTGGGCGAGGGAGTGAAACGACCGAAGCAATCTCATAGAGTATCGAAAACAAAGAGATTGCCGCGCTAGTTTACCCTGAGGAACTCGAAGGGCTCGCAATGACCAAAAGGGATTGCGACACAGTTCCAAAGCGCCCGGCGGAAAGCGCAGATGACTTATCTTTGGATCCACCTTCCGGACGGGGCTTTCTGGAGCCCGTCCTCTCCATCCTCCGCAGTAGCTTGTGCTACGGAGGACGGGCGCAGTAGCCTGTCGGAGCGAAGCGGAGATCCCGTTTGCGGGGCTACGGAGGATGGAAAGGCGAGTGAAAATCTCATGGACTCTTATCACGGGACCTCCTGGGGAAAGACCATTTTCCCGCAAATCTTGAGGTCATATCCGTTAAGGTCTTTAGCCAGTTCCCTGAAAGCCTTATCATGGAGAAGTCCCAGAAAAAGCTGCACCCTCTTCTCAAAAAAGAGCTCTTTCGGGATGAGAAGATCAAATCGCTCCCAGCGGAGGGGAAGAAAGTCAAGATCTAATAGCTTGGCGACCGCCCGGATAGCCGGGCCTGCATGTGCCTTTCCGCTGAGTACTTCCAGTCCCACGTCTAAATGAGACGGCAACTCCTTATGGTAGCCCTCAATCCGGTCGCCTTCAATGCCGGCCTTTTCCAGTTCCCGGTCCAGGAGCAAGCGGGTCCCTGTTCCCAGAGGACGGTTGACAATCCGTATACCGGACCTACCGAGGTCTGCAATGCTCTGAAAATGCTTTGGATCCCCTTTTTGCAGCAGTATACCCTGCTCTCTGAGACTAAAATTGACCACGCCGGGCAGCTGCCCCAATTCTTCCTTTGCAAAAAGGAAATTATACTCCGCTTCGTTGTCCTGGAGTAGATGACTGGTTGCGATGTGACAGAGGTTGTTCCTTAAGGCCCTTATGCCTCCCAGACTTCCCAAATTACAGAAGGCCGCCAAAAAATCCGGATAGAGACGGCTGAATAGGGAGATGGTCCTCTCCAGAAGAATATCATTGCTCCCACCGATAATCAAAAGTCGTTGACCAGGTTTGCCTCCCTTTTCCCCTTCAGGATAGTTGATGGTCTGGTTCTCCAGCCACTTCTCTACAAGATCTCGCGGGAATAACCACTTTCCAGTCACTTTGGTGGCTGGCAGACCCTTCTCGCTAATCAGGCTGTAGACCACCTTTTCATTGATATCCAGAAATTCAGCCACCTCACGGGTGTTGAGAAGGGTTTTCTTTTCCATAAGTCATTTATCCCCCTTCCTTGACGGATTAGATCATATCGTTGATCATCTGTAAGTGATTGGTAAATTTGATGAGTACAACCTCAAAACACCTCTATTGACTCCTCCGGACAGCGCACCCGTACCCTCATCCCGATACGGATATCCAGATCGTCAAGCCTTTCTTTGGGAATAAGCGCACTGAGCATGATGCCCACATCCAGCAGGGCCCGAACCCGGCTGTTTTCATCGGTAAGCTGGATCAACTTTCCCGTAAATGCGTTTTTGGAGGACCGATCACCATCTCCCTGCCAGATTTCGATCCTCTCCGGATCGAGGGATATCCTTACTGGACCCGGCTTTCCCTTGTTCACATGCAGTTTCACACCACCTTGAAGGATGCAGGTTTTGTCCCCATTTTCATCCTCTTCGATAAAACCGCTAAAGATGTTTTCATAGGTTGACCGAGCGACCCTTCCTTCGAAAAGAAACACGGTCTTTTCGGCAAGTCGTGAAGCCTGAATCATGTTATGGGTGGTGAAGATCACCGAGATATCCTTTTTCTGATTGATCTCCCCGATGATCCGTTCGATGACAATCTGATTTTCCACATCCACGTTTGCGGTAGGCTCATCCATCAATATGACTTCCGGAAAGCAGGCCAAGGCCCGCGCGATGGCCACTCTCTGGGTTTCACCCCCCGAAAGCCTGTGGGCCATGGCGTGCCGGAAGGAGAGCATACCCACCAGTTCGAGAAGTTCCTCGACCAAACGTTCTCTTTCAGTTTTCTCAATCTTGCGTATTCGCAAAGGGAAGGCCACGTTATTGGCCACCGTGGAGGTGAATAGAATGGGCTGCTGCTGGACGAGGACGACTTTTCGCCGAAGATCAATCAGTTTTCCACCAGTAAAATCCACCCGGTTGCCTTTGAACCGGATCTCACCCGATGTGGGCAGCAAAATAAAGGTAAGGATCTTCAGAAGTGTTGTCTTACCCGCACCGTTGGGGCCCAACAGGCCTGTGACCTGGCCCTTTTCCAGAGTCAGATCTTCTATATCCAGCACAGTCCGGCCATCGTAGACCTTTTTCAGGCGTCTCAGTTCATAAAGCATCTTTTTATACCCTAGTCTTGACGGCTTCGTAAAAAGTCCAACTGCCGTTCGACATGCTCACGGCCCTGAGCAAAGCCGAAGGGCTGCGTTACGCTTCATCCCCGCCCTGTTAGATACGTTCTAACAGGTATTGGGGATATCAATTAGGTGATACCACATCTTAGAGAGTGGAGGCGTTGCAGTCGACATTATCTAACAGGGTAAATCATTGCGGCGTACTGTAAGTACGCCTCATTCCTCAAGATTCGCAAGCCTTGCATTTGGAGCTTTTTACTTTGCCGTCCCATTCTTGACTTTTTACGAGTTAATCAGTCTTGCCCTGGAAATAGTGGAATATGATGTTTATGCCAAAGCTGACGGCGAGCAGGACAATCCCCAGTGCCACACTCAGGACGAACTCTCCCTTATCATATTCAAGGGCCATTGCGGTGGTCATGTTCCGCGTGAATCCCTTGGCATTTCCACCAAGCATCATACTGATGCCCACCTCAGCAATAACCCGTCCAAAAGCCATAATGACCGATGCCACGAGCCCAAAACGGGCCTCGCGGATCACCACCCATGCGGTCTGGAGCGCGTTTGCTCCCAACGTCAAGGCGGTCTCCCGGTAGCGCTCGTCAATACGGCTTACGGCAGAGATGGTGAAGGTGGTGACGATCGGAATGATCAGGATGACTTGGCCGATGATCATGGCCTCCTGGGTGTAAAGGAGATCCATATGACCGAAGATCCCCCTTCTTGAAATGAAGGCATAGACAAAAAGGCCCACCGCCACCGTGGGAAGGGCGAGCAGGGTGTTGAGCACGGTAATGAGGAGCGCTTTCCCCCGAAACACCCTGAAGGTGATGAGGAATCCGGCGGGTATGCCGACCATGCTGGCAATGAGCGTCGATGTGGAACTCACCTTCAGGGAGACACCAATGATTTCGAGCAGTTCGGGGTCCAGTGACCCTAAGAGCAGTATGGCCGATAAAAGGCTGTCGACGAAAAAGTCCATGGTTTCTGTTGGGTGCCTAGTCCGATTTGGCAACCGGTACGGCATCCGGGAAAAAGGCCTGCTCTCCTTGGATTTTGTAATTGGCAATCAGGGCCTGGGCCTTCGGGGAAACCAGCCATTTTGCGAAGGTATCTGCCATTTCATACTTCACATGGGGGTATTTCTTTGGGTTGACGGGAATGACACCGTATGGATTAAAAAGGGCGGGATCACCCTCGTAAAGGATCTCAAGATCAAGACCCTGTTTGCGGCCGAACTTGTAACTCAGGAAGGTTCCCCGGTCAGCAAGGGTGTATGCCTGCTTTTCCTCCGCAAAGACGAGGGTCTTACCCATACCCTGCCCGATGGAGAAATACCACTCGCCGACGCCACCGGGAGACACAAAAGAGACACTCGCCATTTTTCCCTTTTTAACAATCTCTTTGGTCTCGGTTTTCAGGGGCAGTCCTGTCGCCTTCCAGAGGTCCTGTTCTTTGGTGTGGGTGCCGCTGTCATCCCCACGGGATATGAATTTGGCCTTTCTGTCAGCTATTTTTTTCAATGCAGCCGCTCCAACTTTCGTGCCCTTGATCCCAGCAGGATCGGAAGCAGGGCC
>DAOVAK010000760.1 GCA_030671095.1 Deltaproteobacteria bacterium
AGTGCCCGACGCGCCTGTGGCATATTGTGGCTCATCATGCCGTTCCATCCCACAGCTAAGAGCATATCGGTTCTCTCGTGATCTGGTATGGTGAAAAGATATTGACGGCCCGCAGCTCTCCCCCAGCCCCAGAAAGCGCCCGTGAGTTCTTGAGCCAATGGATTGTAGTGATACTGCGAGCCCAACCCCCGGAGCAGGCGTACACCGAAAGCAGCCTCGAAGTGACAACCCTGCCCCCCACCACCCATATAGGCCAAGGAACGGGGGCCGTATTGGTCCACAACGGACCTGATCTTTTCAGCAATTTCTTGAACGGCCTGATCCCACGAGATCTCCTGAAAGCGATCACCAACCCGTTTTAGCGGGTGAGTCAGGCGCTGGTCGTGGTGCTGATGATAGATCACATTCAGGCCCTTTCTGCAGACATATCCTGCACTGCGTGGGTTACTTTTATCCGGCCGTATTTTGACTAAGCGGTTATCCTCAACCAAGGCCTCCAGGCCGCAGTTTTGCGCACACAGCACGCAACTCGTCTTCTGCCACTCTCCCATATGTCATCCTCCTCAACAGAAATCAAAGCGCATCTTCTCTTTTCCACGAAGGTATGGTTAAGGCTCGTATATCGAGCAGGTTGAGTCAAGCAGTTTCTTGAACTCGCCTTGACAAAACCTTCAGATTAACAGTCGTATTCGGCAATTCACCCAGATTGTGGATTATGAAGAAGTCTACACTTTCTAACCAAGTTAAGCCGCCAAAATATCTGGTGGTCAGCCTTTAATTGACAGAAAGGGGTATCTTTATTACACTCCACCCTCAAAAGGGAAAGTGTTATCGTTTATCTCCTATCCGTCTCTTCTTCAATTCTACTGGGTTGTATTAAATGGAGTGCCCTAAATGTCAGTTTGATAATCCAGGGGATGCCAATTTCTGTAATGAATGTGGTAGCAAGTTAGAAATTATTTGCCCGGAATGCGGCAAGTCGAATCCGCCTCGCAGTAAGTTTTGTAATAAATGCGGCCACAGTTTAACCCCTCCTTCTGAGCCTTCCCCCAATGAACTCTCCTTTGAGGAGAAAATAGACAAAATTCAGCGTTACCTTCCAAAAGGCCTGACCGAGAAGATCTTATCCCAAAGAGACAAGATCGAGGGTGAGCGTAAACAGGTCACAGTGATGTTCTGCGACATGAAGGGCTATAGTCAGCTTTCTGAGAGGCTTGGCCCAGAGGAAGCCTACGGCGTCATGGACCAGGTATATGAGATCTTGATTCATAAAGTCCACGATTATGAAGGCACGGTCAATGAGATGACAGGTGATGGGATTATGGCTCTTTTCGGAGCCCCAATTGCACTCGAAGATGCCCCCCAACGGGCGATCCGGTCCGCAATGGCGATTCACCGGGAGATGGCGAAGTTTAGTGATAGCATAAAGCAAGATAGAGAAGGCATACCGACCTTGAAGATGCGGATCGGTATACACACGGGTCCCGTGGTGGTTGGCACTTTGGGCAATAATCTTAGAGTGGAGTTCAAGGCAGTAGGCGACACGGTGAACCTAGCCTCCAGGATGGAAGGGCTGGCAAGGCCTGGTACGACTTGCATAACAGAAGAGACCCATAGGATCACTGAAGGTCTCTTTCGTTTTGAGGCATTGGGGGAAAAGACGGTCACAGGCAAGAAAGGGCCAGTCAAGGTATATAGAGTGATTGCCCCCAGCACGAGCAGGACGAGATTTGATGTCAGCGCTGAGCGAGGTTTGACACCATTTGTAGGAAGAGAGAGAGAGCTCGAGCTTTTGCTGGATGGTTTTGAGCGGTCCAAAGGGGGTCGCGGACAGGCATTCTCCATCGTGTCTGAGGCTGGGATAGGCAAATCTAGATTATTGTACGAGTTAAGAAAGGCCGTTTCCAGCGAGGAC
>DAOVAK010000443.1 GCA_030671095.1 Deltaproteobacteria bacterium
GGAGGTGACAACGTCTCGGTGATCTTGCTTCAGCTTTTAGAAAAAGGCAAATGGGCAAAGTTTAAGAAAAAGCTCAAGTTATAAAATCGCTGCGCGATTTTATGCAACGTCTCGCTACGCGGGACTCAAAAAAGGAAACCCCCAAGCAATCCAGTCAAGCCACAGTGAAGTAATTCACTTACTTTTCTCTAAATCTTCGCCCGCTTGTCTGTTTAGACAGACAAACGGGCAAACTTATTGCGCCTATGAATATCCTGGGAATAGACACCTCTGGTGACGACACCTCGGCCGCCGTGGTCGTTGATGGGCATCAGGTCCTGTCCAATGCCGTCAATTCACAGATTAAGCTGCATCACCCTTATGGAGGTGTGGTTCCTGAACTCGCCTCAAGAGAACACATCAGAAATATTGTGCCTGTGGTCAATGAGGCCCTTTCCACTGCCAAACTCAAAGCAAAAGATCTGGATGCAATTGCAGTAACCGTTGGACCGGGCCTGATAGGTTCCCTTTTGGTGGGGCTTTATTATGCCCAGGGCCTGGCCTACGTGAATCAGATCCCTTTGGTGGGCGTGAACCACCTGGAAGGGCACATACTCTCCATATTTCTAGAGGATAAGATTCCGCCCTTTCCTTTTGTAGCCCTTACCGTTTCAGGGGGACATACCAGCCTCTATCATGTGAAACGATTTGGTGAGTACACGCTGATGGGACAGACCTTGGACGACGCGGCCGGAGAGGCCTTTGATAAGGTGGCCAAAATACTTGGTCTCGGATATCCTGGAGGTGTTGTCATTGAAAAGTTGGGACAATCGGGCGAGAAAGACAAGATAGATTTCCCAAGGGCATACATGTCCCCAGACTCCCTTGATTTCAGTTTCAGCGGTATTAAGACTTCTGTGGCCCTTTACGTCAAGAAATGGCAGGAGATTGAAAAAAACAAGACCCACGTGAAAATAGCCGATATCGCTGCCTCGTTTCAGGAAGCCGTGGTGGAGGTCCTCGTCCACAAGGTTATGAAAGCCCGCGAAAAGGCCGGAGTGAGTTCGGTGGTTGTGGCAGGTGGAGTTGCCTGCAACCAGGCCCTGCGTAAACGATTGATAGAAACGGCTTCGGAGGCGGATATAGAGGTCTATTATCCTCGCGCGGAATATTGCACTGACAATGGCGCCATGATCGCTGTGGCGGGATACCATCGTATTCTTCATGGTGAACGGGCTGGTCTGGCAACAGATGTGAGATCCAGATTCCCCATCAAAGACCTCGCGCCATTCACGCTTCCCTCCTCTCCCGACCTCCATGCGGACTAATTGAGCGTTTCCCCCGTCCTTCCCTCCGTTCCATTCTTGCATAGTGTTAAAGGGCTGTGTATCATGCACACGCCAAATTTGTGTTACCGATCGTACAGTCTTTTCAGGGGAAAAGCTTTTGAAATTCAGCAGGCAGATACGATATTTCTACCTTAGATTTATTCGACTGAGGGGAGAACCCCATGAACTCGCGCTGGGAATGGCCCTTGGCATCTTTTCAGGTATGTTGCCCATTATGCCTTTTCAGATCGCCTTGGCCATAACCTTGGCCCTTTTCTTTAAGGGAAGCAAAATAACGGCAGCACTGGGTACATGGGTCACAAACCCCTTGAACTGGTATTTTATGTACCATTACAGTTACAAAATCGGGGCATCGGTACTGGGCCTCCCCGAAGGTAATGGGGTCATCTCATCGGTGATGGTTTCCATTCGGCAGGGTAAAGAGGCCCTGGTGGTTATTGGAAAGATAGCAGGTGCTGGCGGTACGATCGGTGGCGCATTTCTCGTGGGTGGCCTTATCATGGGATTTACCGCTGCCATACCCTCTTATTTCATTCTTTTAAGGCTTTTCCAATTCATTAGGCAGTGGCGTCAGAAAAGGAGAGAACGCAAGAATTGGCAGAGAAGAAACGGATAAGAAGAGGAAACGGTTTCCAGCCAAAGAAGAGGCTGGGTCAGCATTTTCTCAGGGACGGAGGAATTGTCCGTAAAATCATCCATAAGGCCAGACTAGATCCATCTGATCATGTTTTGGAAATTGGATCAGGCTTGGGGGCCCTTACTATTCCTCTGGCAGCCTTAGTTCATCACATTGTCGCTGTAGAAAAGGATCCGCGACTTGCGGAGATGCTCAAAAAGAGACTGGCCCATGATGACATCAGCAATGTTCGCGTCATTAATGAGGATATCCTCAAACTGGAGTTGGAGGGCATACCACAACTCCCCGCAAAAAAGATGAAGGTCCTTGGTAATCTACCCTACAACATCTCTACACCTTTTCTTGAGAGACTCGTGGAAAACCGGAATCTGGTGAGCAGGGCTGTACTCATGTTTCAGCTTGAACTGGCCAGAAGACTGACCGCCAGCCCTGGGAACAAGGAATTCGGGGCTATGACCGTGCTCGTCCAATACCATGCCCACATTTCTCCCCTGCTTGAAGTGTCGAAAGTGTCTTTTTACCCAAGGCCGAAGGTGGACTCAATGGTCTTAGACCTCGATTTTGAGAGACCTCATCCGCGAAGGGCTGAAGATGAGGCTAAATTCAAGATGGTTGTGAAGGGGGCCTTTGCCCATAGACGCAAAACCCTCTTTAACTCCCTAAAGCGAACACTTTCCCCACGCACCAGCGATGAGATTCTGGATGCGCTGCGCAAATGCGCTATCGATCCTGGAAAAAGGGCGGAGACCCTCAACATTGATCACTTCTTATGCCTCACCAGCGCTCTCTCATCCCTTTCTTGACAAATAATAGCCTCAGTGTTATCAATAACGGTTTTGTGGTAAGTCCTTAAACCTGGTCTAAATTCCACAATTAGATTTTCCATCATGCATCATTATATTGTCATAGAAGGACCCCTGGGCGTGGGGAAGACCAGCCTGGCTCTAAAGCTGGCAGAAAAGATCAATGCAGAGACGCTGTTGGAGGATGCAGAAGAAAACCCTTTCTTGCGTAAGTTTTATCAAAATCCAAAGAAATATAGCTTTCAGGCTCAGATCTTCTTTCTCCTCAGGCGCTACCAGAGGGCATTGGATATTACGCAAATGGACCTCTTTAAAAGGACCATGATTTCAGATTATCTCTTTGATAAGGACAGGATTTTTGCGCGCGCCAATCTGGATGACGACGAGTTCTGGCTCTATGAGCAGCTGTTTCAGCTCTTGAGAAAAAGAATAACGCCGCCTGATCTGGTCATATTCCTCCAGGCCACAACAGACGTGCTGGTGGAAAGGTTAAAAAAGCGAGACAAGAAATACGAAAGAGGCATAAGCTCCAAATACTTGGATGAGATCAATCGGGCCTTTAATGATTTTTTCTTTCACTACTCTGATTCTCCCTTGCTAGTGATTAACGCCTCGAAAATCGACTTTGTCAACGTGCCGGAAGACTTTGAAGACCTGGTTGCACAGATCAAAAGGATGAGGACGGGAACGCAGTACTATGTCCCCATGAGTTC
>DAOVAK010000066.1 GCA_030671095.1 Deltaproteobacteria bacterium
ATGCCACCACAAGTACGAGAATGGCAAGAATGTCCTGAAGGAAGGCGATCCTATACAAAAATGTGCCGAATGCCATAGCCCTCTGAAAAAGGAGGGCAAGGTGCTTAAGCTAAACTTGTCGTACCACAAGAACTGCAAGACCTGCCACAAAGAAATCAACAAGGAGGATCCGAACAAGAAGCCACCCTTCAAGAAATGTACTGGCTGCCACGCGAAGAAGTAAGAAATCTAGATAACCCAACAGAAGAGCCGTTCACTTCGGAGAGCGGCTTTTTTATACCCTCCCCCCGCTTCAAGCTTGTCCCGGGGAATCCAGAGAAATGCAAAAAATTAATGTGTCCTGGATCGCGGCTCGCGTCCCACTTCGTGGAACTTGGCCGCGATGACAAATGACGACAGAGACTCTCAAGGGAGGGGAATCTTATCAGTAGAAAAAATCCCCCCTACCCCACTTTGCTAGGGGGGTAGAGGGGATTTGAAAGTGCCTTATATTGGCGTTTGCGTATGTTTCTTAAGTTTCAGTGATCGTTATGGCCTCCTGATCACACACTTCGACACAGCTCTCGCAACCGAGACACTCCTCGGCATTAACCGGCACGGACTTGTCATCCTGCATCTCGAAGACATCCGTGGGACAGACCTCAACACATTCCTCGCACCCTTCACACTTCTCATTATCGACTTCTACTTGATACCCCATTTGATTCTTCCTCCTATATATTGAAATTTAATGATTCAATAGAATTTTTAATGACTTATCATAACCTTGGAGAGGCAGATTATGCCCTCTAAATACAATGGTGGGGTTATGTAACAAAGGAATATATGAGGTGTCAAGTCTTTTTTGTGAAATTTTTCCTTACTTGACCGGCCGTCGTTTGCTCATTACGATGGAGGGGAAAATGGGGGAAGATCGCCGTGTCTATCCTGGGGAGGGCACGCAATTGGTGAAAGGGAGGGAGTCTGCTTGGTAAAAACAGAAAGAAGCTGGAACCGCGCATGAAAAAAGGGCCCCCCGAATCGGAATGAGCCCTATCTTATCCTAATATATCGCCTCAGTCTTAGTTAATGCCCAGCCACCTCCTCCTTCACAGAGGCAGCTATCTTGAAAAGGACGGTCAGTATAAAAAAACCAATCGCCCAGACCCCCACGGTAATAAGAACCTCAGGCACAGTGGGCCAGTATTCGGTGACCCTTTCAAATGGGTTGGGCGTAAAACCACCGATAACCAGCGCCATCCCCTTATCAATCCAAGTGGCGATAACGACGGCCGCACAACCCACGATCATGGTATCCTCTTTCCGGCGTGTGCTGGGATTGATCAGGAGGATAAGAGCGACAAGTGCAAAAAATGTGGCAGCCCACATCCAGGGAACGAGTCTCCCATGCCCTTCAAGTCCAGCAAAAAGGAACTGGAAGTGGACCATATGGCCCGGTATCTGGCTATAAAAGGCGGTAAAGACCTCCAGCAAGAAGAAAAATACGTTAAGAATCATAGCGTAAGTGACAATGCTGGCCAGCGTGCGCATCTGCTCCTTTCCCGGATCAAACTTTGTAAATCTCCTCACAATAAAACAAAAGATAAGAAGAAGCGCGGGACCGGAGGCAAAGGCGGAGGAGAGAAAACGGGCTGCCATAATGGCCGTCAACCAGAAGTGCCTGCCGGGCAGACCCTGGTAGAGGAAAGCGGTTACGGTATGGATGCTAAAGGCCCAGGGAATGGAGAGATAGATCAAAGGTGTCACCCATTTGGGATAATGTATGCCCTTCCGCTCCGCGCTCAGTACGTTCCACCCGATAAGCACATTCAGTATCAGATATCCGCTCAACACGACCATATCCCAGAAAATGATCGAATTGAGTTGTGGATAAAGCATCACATTGAGTACCCTTGTGGGCTGACCCAGGTCCACCCAAAGAAATAGCATGCACATGGTGACGGCAGCAATGGCCATAAACTCGCCTAAAATCGTAATCCGGCCAAAGGCTTTGTAATTGTGCAGGTAGTAGGGCAAGACAACCATCACGCCCGAGGCTGCCACACCCACCAGGTAGGTGAACTGAGCGATATACAAACCCCAGGACACATCCCTGCTCATGCCCGTGATTTTCAAGCCTTCAAAAAATTGGTAAAGAAAGTTGCCAGCACCTACCCCTATCACGAGGAGCAAGAATATGAGCCATCCCCAGTATGTCTGACTTCCTCTTATCGCCTTCTCTAACATAACCACCTCATATTATGTAATAAACGTTAGGCCCTGTCCCCAGTTCGGGTTTCCGTCGAATGGTGTAGTGTTCACGGAGAAGATCTCTAATCTCCGAGTCTCTATCTGCCAGGTCACCAAAGGTCAAGGCACCCTCCTTGATCTTGTTGGCCACCTCCACACATGCCGGAATCTGACCCTTTGCCAGTCTCTCCGCGCACAGATTGCATTTTTCCACCACCCCTCTGCTCCTCGTGGGGTATGTCATATTGGTTGGAAATTCTGGATTTAGTTCTTCGGGAGCCTTTCGCGGATCGCCGTAATTGAAACTCCTAGCCCCAAAAGGACATGCGGCCATGCAGAATCGACATCCAATGCACCGGTGCTGATCCATCATGACCACGCCATCCTGTTCCCGCTTCCATGTGGCCGCTGTGGGGCATACCCTGCAGCAGGGCGGGTTGGTGCAGTGATTGCAAAGCAGGAGGAAGTTTCTGCCGTGATACGCCTCAGCCGGGTACTCATGGTGTTGGCCTGGAAAGGTATGCTCATAGGTCTCTTTCCAGACCCACTTCAGCTCCTGTTTAGGATTTTCAACCTTGGGGACATTGTGGATACGATGGCAGGCCTTAATGGCCTTATCCATAATCTCTTCATCCATCTTGGTCATATCCACCACCATTCCCCATTTCTTCCCCGCTGTGAGGGGAACCCCTTCCATTGCGGCCTCAATTTCACCCGGAGCCAGCAGTTCGAAGGCCGCTTTGCCTCCAAGCCCCAAAAGGGTGGAAAACCCAGCAACCTTCAAAAACGCTCTTCTGTTCATGGCCATTACGTCTTCTCCTTGGGTTCAATGTGGCAGTCCCAGCAGAACGGGTCGACTCCCGTATAGTTATGGCACTGGTCACAAAACTTACTCTTGTCTGAATGGCACTCCATGCAAGTATTCTGAAGGCTCTTGTCATATATCTTCCCGGTGCTGCTCTTGTAGATCCTGTTGGCATCCCGCACGGCCTCCTGTCTCCACGCATCCAGCAATTTCATGTGTTCAGTCCTTATATATGACTTGGGCTCAACACACTCTTTGGCCTCTTTGGCCTTGGCCGCGAGCTCCGGTTCAGGCACCTTGGCGTCCCATTTTCCCGCACTAGGCCAGAAAGGATATAGAAGCACGCAGACGCCTATGACAAGCCCAATGATAATCTTCCATCCATCATACATCCTCTTCTACCTCCTTGCCTGGGAGGGCTTCACCACGCAGATTAGTTTCTCGTTCCTTCTCTCCCTCCAAAATCAGGGCATTCCCCACCAACTCATGAATTCCGGTGACATCTACCTCTGGAACCCAGTATTCCATAAGGGGTGGGAAGACAGCACGATCAATGGCACAAATACAGGCGAGCATATTTACGCCATGTCTTTCATGGACGTACTTGGCGGCGTTAGCTCTCGGCAGACCGCCACGCATCCTAAGTTCCATGTTCTCGCCTGCGTTCAAGCCAGCACCGCTGCCACAACAGAAGGTCTGCTCTTTAATGGTGTTCTCCGGCATATCGTAAAAGTTGTTACACACATTCTTGATCACATACCGAGGCTCCTCAAAAAATCCCATCCCCCGCGCAGGGTTACAGGAGTCATGGAAGGTAACCACCTGATTGTCGTTTCGGCTCTTATCTAACTTCAGCTTATCGTGCTTGATTAGGTCCGCCGTGAATTCAACGATATGAACCAACTTCGTCGCATTCGCATTCTCAAATTTGGTCCCGGTGATGGGTGAGACAGGTTCCTCAAGGAAATCGGGAGGCCCGTTCATGGTATCCATATACTGATTAATGACCCTCCACATGTGGCCACACTCTCCGCCCAGGATCCATTTCACGCCAAGGCGTTTCGCCTCCGCATACATTTTAGCATTGAGCCTCTTCATCATCTCGTGGGATGTGAAAAACCCAAAATTCCCACCCTCAGAGGCGTACGTGCTCCATGTAATGTCAAACCCCATACGCTCTAAATAATGAAATAGAATGATGTAGCCCATAGCAGTATACGTCCCGGGGTCAGCAAAGACGTCTCCAGAAGGGGTGATAAACAGGATCTCGGCTCCTTTCCTGTTCAAGCTGGGCTCCATCCTGACCCCCGTTACATCTTCAATCTCGTCCACAAAAAAGTCGATCATATCCTTGTATGCATGGGGCTGAATGCCCAGGTGATTCCCTGTCCTATAACAGTTGGCGACAGGGGCGCCGATCCAGTCCGTGTTCAGCCCAAGAAGATTGAGGAGTTCCCTTCCTATGATGGTGATTTCGGCGGTGTCAATGCCATAGGGACAAAAAAGGGAACAGCGACGGCACTCGGTGCACTGAAAGAAGTAGGACCACCACTCTCTGAGCACATCATAGGTGAGTTCTCTTGCCCCCGCGAACATGCCTAAGATCTTGCCTGCCGTGGTGAATTCCTTTCGATAGACAGATCTCAAGAGCTCCGCCCTGAGGACCGGCATATTCTTGGGATCACCTCCCCCTATGAAAAAGTGGCATTTGTCAGCGCAGGCACCACATCTCACACAGATATCCATGAAGACCTTTAGAGATCGGAACCTCTCAAGCCTCTCCCTCAAACCCTCCAGGACGATCTCTTTCCAGTTATCTGGCAGCTTCCAGTCCTCATCGAATGGCGACCATTCCCTTGGGTTAGGGAAGCCAACCACGTTGAGGTTCTTTGCAGCTACCCCATAACATGCGATGCCTTGCTTGATCTCAGCAGGGGTGTACATCCAGCCCTTCCATAGGGGAGGGCGATGATCAATCTTGGCTAATTCTTCTGGTGTAGCAACGTCGTCTGACATAATTACTCCTTTTCTTTTTCCTCTTGTGTTCCAGCCTCTTCCTCTGCTGGGGCTTCAGCTTCTTCTGGGACTTCAGGCATTTTCTCTACAGGTATCCCCACTTCCACCATCTTGTCCCTGAACTCCTCCTCATATGCATCGTAAGTGTGAACCTTCACAGGATAATTCCAGGGATTGATGTGCCTGACCATGCGGCTGTTATTGGATAGATTTCTTGTGGGACTCAGAAAGATTCCCGCCATGTGTACAAGCTTGCTAAAGGGGAAATATGCCACAAGCACGCTTACGAGAAACAGATGAATATAAAAGAGGACCCCGATTCCTTCAGGGGACTTAGGATGAAAACTGGCCAATCCAATGGCCAATTCCTTCACACTAACCACATCCACTTTGAGCAGATACCTCATGAGGATACCTGTCATGGCGATCCCCATGATCAGAAAGAGGGGGAAATAGTCGGCCGGCAGGGAGATGTATCGCATCTGGGACAAAAGAAGCCTTCTGAGGAAGAGAAGGGTTACACCTCCCAGAAGTAGGAAACCGCTCAGCAACAGAGCAGGTAACCCGAATCCCGAGAAAGGAGCGACACCTATTTGAAAGAAACTATCCATGTATTCCACGACCTGCACAAAACCGGGTATGGGCTCGGTGAAAAACCTGAGATGTCTTAACACCACCACCAGAAAGGAATAGTGAAACATGAGGGCGAATAGCCAGAGCCATTTCTCCCATTCGTAGCCAATCCTCGGTCCCTCTCTGAATTCCATCCTCGTGTTCCGGAAAAGGGAACGAAACGTCAGCACTTCAAATATCATTCGTCCGATCACGCCGATGGTGTTTGAGGGATTATCCAGTCTATTCTGCTTGACCCAGGGCAAGCTTTTCTGCTGACCGCCAGTTGTGGGGATGCGAAATGGGACTGGCGAGCGCGCCCAACCAAGGACACGATAGATGATCCCCACAAAAAAGGTGAGAAAGGCCAGATAAGGGATGATGATACCAAAAAGGACTTTCAAATCCCATACCCAGATCCCAACCCAAGGGATCAAAACGAGGACCGTGACGACGAAACCGGAAACCATGATGCTTACGATGAAATTCATAAACTCTTACCTCGTCAATTTATAAAATCGCTTGGCGATTTTATGATTTGTTACCCTGTTTTGGGCCCGGCTCCCATTCCGGGATCTCGGCTATGAGACCCGCTCTCTCGAGGAGCCTGGATACATGACTTTTGGCTTCTTTTGCCTTGAGCTCATAGATCTTTTCCCGGCGCTTCATATAGACATCAAAGGCTATAAGTGCCAGTTCATCAATCTTGGATTCAAAAGCCAACAACTCATCAGAGAGTTGGTTTTCCCGAATCTCCTTTTGCAATACGCCTCTGATGACTTTCTTGAGCAGGAAAATGAAGAATATGGCTTGAGAGGGAGAGAAATCCTGAACGGCCCTGATTCTAATGATCCCGTCAAGAAATGGGGAGACCCTTTTGCGATCTAACCCTTGAAGGAGTTCCCTGTAAATGTTCTCTAGCTCTGTGGAAATCGTGTGACGTACTGGATTGGCGAATGGGTCCTTCTGTTTCTTCAGGAACCTTTGGGTACCGGCGGGATAGGTTTCCAGGGTGGACTTCAACCATCTATCCACTATGGCGGAGCTTTTTTCTGATAGGAGGTTTTCCAGTTTCATCGACAGCACAAGGTGTGAAGATGCCTAAAATTAGATCCTTATAGCTCAGGAGCTCGCCCTTGATTTGGGGGCGGAATATAGACAAATTGTGATAGCGTGTCAAGAAAAAACGCTTTTACTGCGATGCCGTGTTTAGGACCAAGAAATAGCGAGTATTTCGCTATATTTCGTTTACCATAGGTGTTTAAAATTTGGTTGTCAATCGCCTAAATTAGTTTTCTGTGAATTTTTTCTCAAAATCGATTATCGGAAACGGGCGCCCCCTTCATATCTCGAAACGTGCCTTCCATCCATCCGACCCGGGCATTTTCCCTATGATCGAATTTTGGGACAAAGGGCTTGATGTCCAACAGGGGTGTCCCATCCAGCATATCTACTTCAGCCAGATAGAGGACACTTCCTTCCCTCTTATCCAGACGAACGACCGAGAATCCAATGGGATTTGGCCGCTTCGGGGCCCGAATCGAAAAAACCCCGTGAAGCTTGTCTTCCATGTAGGGCTTGCAGATCAGATCGTAGCCTTCAGATTGATGAAAGACGTAGAGTAGGATCAGGTGTGAAAATCCTTCAATATCCTTAAGCCCCGATTCGTATTGTTCAAAAATCTCCGCCCTTCCTTCCGACTCAGGATCAAAGATACCCTGGATGGGCACCCCACTCTTTGATTTGTAGGGCGTCCTGAGGACTCCGATTGCCCTGAATGTGAATTCTATTTCATTCATTCCTTATTCCTTCTTTCCCTGGGTCCTGGATGTGTTCCAATGCCCCGAGTCATAACCTAATCTGGTTTTGATGTAAATGGCGTGCACAACCTATGGATCCCTTTGCTTTCACTTGAAAAACCTGCAATTCAAAGCTATCTTATGTTAGGGTGGATTGTTTGGATTGACAAATTGCTGGGTCTTTATTTATATTACCACGCCCACAAAATGACCTAACCTTCCACCCGACATCAAAATCAGCACAAAAGGCAGGGTGCAATACGCACCTGCTTAGGAATTGGGGAAAATTATGCCCATCAAGATTTCACCAAAGACGGTTGATAAAGACTTCCTTGAGAAACTGGAGAGACTGAGCGGCCAAAAGGTTCATCAGTGCTTTCAGTGCGGAACCTGTGGGGGATCTTGCCCCATGGGAAATCATATGGATGCCCTTCCTCGCAAAATCATGCACATGGCACAGTTGGGCATGGCAGAAGAGATAGAAAAGCTCAATACCTGCTGGGTATGTGCCGCGTGCCACGCCTGCAACGTCAGATGCCCAAGGGGGGTTGATCTGCCTCGGGTCATGGAGGCCATTAGGCTGATGACTCTCAGAAAGAACAAAAATTACATTGAACCCTCTGAACTGCCTGCTGAGACCGTCAAGGAATGCCCTCAGATCGCTCTGGTTGCCGGCTTCCGAAAATTGACCAGCTAAGGGGAAAAATGAAAGTAACCTACTATCCAGGATGTACTCTAAAGACCAAGGCGAAGAATCTTGATGACGCGGCAATCGCCTCCATGGCCGCCCTCGGCATTGAGCTGGAAGAGCTGCCCCGGTGGAATTGCTGTGGGGCCGTGCATTCCCTTGCAGATGATGACCTGATCCATCAGGTGGCCCCAGTCCGTGATCTCATCCGTGTAAAGGAGCAGGGCCGTGACAAAGTGGTCACCCTCTGTTCCATGTGCTACAACAGCCTGGCGCGCGCCAACTTGCTGATGCGGGAGGACGAGGAGAAAAGAGAGACCATTAATCTGTTCATGGATGAAGAAATTGACTACGCAGGGGAAGTGGAGGTCGTACATTTTCTCAACTTCATGAAGGACGAGATCGGCTGGGATAAACTTCGTGAGCAAATCAAGGTCCCGCTGAACGGACTAAAAGTTGCGCCCTATTATGGATGTACCCTGCAGCGCCCGCGCAATGTGGCCATAGAGCCACCTGGCAGCTTTGAACTTATGACCCAGTTCCTGGAGGCACTGGGAGCAACCGCAGTCCACTTTTCAGCTGCTGATCTGTGCTGCGGTTCTTATCAGATACTCGGAAATCCTGACGCTGCCAAGGACGCGGCTTCAACTATCTTGGAATGGGCCGAAAAAGCGGGTGCAGAAGCACTGGTTCTGACCTGCCCCCTGTGCGAGTTCAACCTGGGCAAAAAGCAGGGAGCACTGTTTGAAGAAAAGAAAATTATGAAGATGATTCCCACATTCTATATCACCCAGTTGTTGGCTATTGCACTCGGCTTGAACCCTGAGGTCTGTCACTTTGAATTGAATGACCAGACCTCCATCGAACTGCTGAAGAGCAAAAACTATCTCAATTAGCGGTTGAGTAGTTTAGTGGTCGATTAGTTGAGTCGTTTAACAGCCTTTGAAGAATCAACTTATCAACTACTCAACGAATCAGCCAGATGGCAGTAAGGCGAAATGAGACTGGCCGAAGCACAAACCACCGAATCCACTGAACAAAGAGCCCAGAAGATGGCGACCGGTGACCGGGCCATTTTGCCAGAGGGGGCCCGTACCATCCCCATCTACATCATGGGCAAAAGGTATGATGTGCCAGAAACCCTGACCATCATGAAGGCAATGGAATACGCAGGGTTTAAATTCATCCGCGGGGCCGGATGTCGCGGCGGTATTTGTGGGGCCTGTCCGACCGTGTACCGGAAGGCGGGTGACTATAAACTCCATTTCGGTCTGGCCTGCCAGACTGTGGTAGAACCCGATATGTACCTTACCCAGATCCCTTTCTACCCGGCCAACCGAACATCCTATGAGATCGAGGACTTGGAGCCAACGCCCGAGTCTATCCACGCC
>DAOVAK010000800.1 GCA_030671095.1 Deltaproteobacteria bacterium
GGAGAGCGGGTTCAGAAGATATCCCTAGATGCGGGGCTGAACTGTCCCAACAGGGATGGAACGATTTCTGATAAGGGCTGCATCTACTGTGACAGTCGAGGTTCGGGTACGGGGGCCATGATCAATCGCGGTCTATCTATCGATGAACAGATCACGGAAAGCCGTAAACGTTTGAAGAGGCGATATGGTGCAAAGAAATTCATCGCTTATTTTCAATCTTTTACCAACACCTATGCACCCGTGTCTCAACTCAAGGAACTCTACGACCGTGCACTCAATTATCCAGACATGGTGGGATTATCTGTGGGCACAAGGCCGGACTGCGTTAACAAAGAGATCTTAGGCCTTCTGCGTTCGTATCAGGAAAAGTACCTGGTATGGATTGAATATGGGCTCCAATCTTCACATGATGCCACCCTCTCCAGAATCAATCGAGGACACGATGTGGCCTGTTTTGAGCAAGGCTTACGCATGGCAAAAGATTTCGGGCTGAACGTGTGTACCCACATTATTCTTGGTCTTCCTGGAGAGACGCGGGACATGATGCGGCAGACTGCGATGTTCCTGGCAAAGCTACCATTAGACGGTATCAAGATACATCTCCTCTATATTGTGAAGGAGACCCCACTGGCTAGCCTTTACGAAAAGGGAGAATATCGTTGCTTGGAAAGAGATGAGTATATAGACATGGTGGTGGACGTTTTAGAACTTCTTCCCCCTGATATGGTCATCCAACGGCTAACAGGAGACCCCATAGGTGTGGAGCTGGTGGCACCGCTTTGGGCCAAAGATAAATCTGAGAATCTGAGACTGATTAGGCAAAGATTGGAGGATAGAGAGACATGGCAGGGAAGGCTGGGGACGCAATGACAGCCTTAGAAAATTTTCAAAGATCTCGTCGAATCATGTTGGCTGGCGTCTGGGTTGCGAAACGAAGCGCACCTAGCCCACAGCTCCCAAAAAGCTATCCAGGCTTTGCATATCCTCCACATTATGGACCTTCGCCCCGGTATCACGGGGCAGGATTTTCTTTAACAAGCCAGTCAGAACCTTCTTGGGGCCCACTTCGACAAATACGTTTACGCCCCCTGCCGTCATATTCTGAATAATGTCATACCACTTCACTGGGCTTATGAGCTGCTTGGCCATCAGGTCTTTTATTTTTTCAGGATCACTTTCACTCTCAGCAGTGGCATTGAACAGGACGCTCGTCTCAGGGGTTGAGAAAGAGATGTCTCCCATGAATCGACGAAAATCATCCACTGCATTTTGCATCAAGCTGCAATGCCATGCCCCGCTCACTTTCAAAGGAATCGCCTTCCCACCTTTTTCCTTTACAAGATCGACGGCGTGAGATAGAGGCTCCTTCTCCCCGGTGATGACAATTTGCTCGGCAGTATTGTGATTGGCAACCGCCAATACACCCGTTTCACCTGCTTGCGCCACGATCCTGTCCACCGCCTCAATATGCATACCGAGGACTGCGGCCATCGATCCAGGATTGGCCAGAGCCTCTCTGTGCATCAACTCCCCTCTTTTGTCAACCAGCCTGAGGGCATCATATTCGGAGAGGCTCCCTGCCGAGGCAAGGGCAGCATATTCACCCAAGCTGTGACCGGCCGACACATTAGCACGGACTCCGGATTTGTTGAGTGCGGTGAGGCAGGCGAGGTTG
>DAOVAK010000523.1 GCA_030671095.1 Deltaproteobacteria bacterium
GCATAAGAGAGTGTTAATTGAGCTGTATAAACTGGTCGCTCATATCCGAACGATCAGATGGCAAAGCTTCTAAATTCTGACTTCGCGTAGAGGGCGATGGTTTCTGTATAGAACTAAAGCAGATGGGACGGCTCCTTGTCCAGGGATAGTTTCTCCAATGTCTCCTTGGGAACCTGACCATTCTTATCCCAACCATGGAAATCATAATACTCATCAAGCATTTTCTCAAATTTCTCCCTGTTCATCTTGGTTCCCTTGACCACAGGCAAGCCGCCAGGAACGGCTTCAGCGAAATAGCGCTCAGGAAGACAATCATCTTTCCTATCCCGCCCGGCTTCTCGATAATTAAACATTCTCTCGAGCGTGTAAATCCTTTCCCCGATATCCCTCAGCTCTTGAGGTGTGAATTTCATGCCGGTAACGTAGTAGATCATTTCTGACCATTCATTCCAGCTGGGCATGTGGGGGCTGAAGAAAAGGGTATGGAACTTACATGTCCCAATAGAGTCAACCACCGCGTAGATCCTTTCCATAACCCATATCTGCCTTGCCTTACCCACATGGGAAGTAAAATCAGAAGACATGGGCCCCCCATCAAAGGCCTCTTCCAAGACCTTTTCAGGAAGATGGTATAGATCAATCGCTGGGCGGCTTCTTAGATGGTCACACCCCCTTGATGCTGTGGCTATGCCCAAAGCAAATGCGGGGGTTGCCCTTTCATCGGACAGCATATTGCCCAAACCTTTGATGTGAAGAAGATAGTATTCTGCTTCTGGTTTACCCAGTCTCTCAAGTGCCTTGATAGGACCATCGGCCAAGAGGTCACCAATGCCCTTGCGATAGGCCACTTGTTCCAGGAGCAGAGGAAGAAGTTCATCAGCTTTTGACCAGTCCAGCTTTATACCACCCGTATCCTTCTCATCGATAATTCCCTTTTCATAGATCTCAAAGGCCCAAGCAGCGATATTGGAAAACTCAGCCATATCAAAGCCGTATTTATCCACTAAATATTGTCCCTGGAGGATACTCTCCCAGTTGGTGATATTGAGCATCCCACCCATGCACATCTGTGTATTGTATTCAGGCCCCTCACCATAGAGGCCGGCAAGAGGTCCTGTCTTTATTCGCCATTTATGTCGGCAGTGGACAGGGCATCCAAAGCAGGCAGTGACCCCTTCATGGTATTGCTCATGGAACCTTTCAATGGTCAAATCCTCCCAATCTTCCAGTTTGTTAAATTGAAAGTTGCGATACCTTAACAAACCGGTCGTGTTGGTCACATTCCAGATCATCATGGTGCCGTCATAACCCAGTGCCTTAGCCAGCTTGGTATCCGTTACCTGCTTTTGCCATTTGTAGGCATAATCCAAGGCCTCCAGAGGAAATCGATTACTCACTTCCATTGTTCCTCTGGCGGCAACGGCTTTGAGATTCTTGGAACCCCAGATACAGCCCACACCCGACCTTCCACCGGCATTCTTTAGGCCCGTCCGAATATTGGCATATCTCACTAAGTTTTCCCCTGCTGGCCCTATACACGCGACCTGTATCTCCTCATCCCCCAGCTCTTCACGAATGAGCTCTTGTGTTTCAAAGGCATCTCTGCCCCAGAGATGCTGGGCGTCGCGAAGTTCAACCTCACCATCGTGAACCCAAAGATAGACGGGCTTATCTGCCTTACCTGTAAAAAGAAGATGATGAAAGCCTGCGAAGGTGAGCTCAGGCGCAAAGAACCCGCCCATATTGCAGCTTCCCACGCCGTACGTGAGGGGTGACTTGGCTCCAGAATGACAACGGGCAGCCGCCGGAGCCATGGAACCACCCAGAAGGCCTGCGCTCACTGTAATCACATTCTCAGGACCCATTGGATCACAACCGGGTTTAACGTGATTGTAAAGCAAGTAGATATCCAATCCCCGGCCGCCTAAATAAAATCTGCGCAACGCCTCCGGAATAGAACTTTTCTTGATATTCCCGCTCGATAGGTCTACATAGCCTATTTTCCTGGTCAACGGCATTTCTTTCTCCTTGGTGTTGATAAGGTCTTAGTTTGGTTAGGATCGCCTCTCTATTACTTTTTCGGTGTTCCGGCAATCTTGGCCTGGGAACCTCGCCAGGCAATAACATATTCAACGCCACATTTAGGGCAAGTGAGTCTTTCCGCCTTTGCAGGCACTGGTATCCTCTCAAAGCAGTTTAAGCATCTGACCTTTTCTTCTTTTGCCATTCCTGCCCTCCCTTTCCATTCCATACGAGAGAGATATTTTAGAACTAGTGAACGAATGTTCGTTATTATCAACCAGACAACAGAGTGTCAAGGCAAAATTCGTGTCAAAGGGAGACCTGCCTTCCCTCCCCCAAAATCATTATCTCTCAGAGCCTCCAGTACCAATGTAGGCTTGTATGACCTGTGGGTCCTCTACCACCTCATCCCACCTTCCTTCCGCTATTTTCGTACCAAAATTCAACACAACGATTCGGTCAGCCAGGTCTCCAACGAGCTGCATGTCGTGTTCCACCCAGATCATGGTTATACCAATTTCATGCTTGATCCTGAGGATGAAACGGGCCAGGTCCTCTTTTTCCTGACGATTCATGCCCGCAGAGGGCTCATCTAATAAGAGGATTTTGGGCTCCATGGCCAATGCTCTGCCGAGCCCCACTATCTTTTGGATTCCATAGGGCAATCCTGAAGCATCGCTTTTGCGATATCTTTCCAGTTCCAGGAACTCAATAATTTCCTCCGCCGCTTCCCTGTGCTCCAATTCCTCCTTTATTGTTTTTCCCCAGAAGATCCCGTTGGACAGAAGGCCTCTAACCATCTTTATTTGCCTACCCACGAGCAAATTATCGAGCACGGTCATGTGCCGAAACAGTTCTGCATGTTGAAAAGTCCGTGTGATCCCCATCTGAGCGACGCTGTGAGGCTTAAAACCGATCAGATCAAGGTCCTCAAATAATATCTGCCCCTTGCTAGGGTGGTAGAGACCGTTGATGCAGTTGAGAAGGCTCGTTTTTCCA